>CASFUI010000253.1 GCA_949297565.1 uncultured Eubacteriales bacterium | reverse complement strand
GAGCTTTTGAGGCTCCTTCCGAGAGAGCTTGTGAAAATGACAAACACAGAAGAGCTTGTAGGAGTGGTCGAGACTCCTGTTCTGGCACACAGAAAAAAGCTTTCGATTATGATTTCCACTGACAGCGTGTGTGACCTTCCGAAACGACTTGTTGAAAAGTATAAGATTGCCGTTATGCCGTATAAGGTGATTACTGAAGGCGGTGAGTTTCTTGACGGCGTAGAGACTGAGACAGACGGACTTCTGTCATATATAGGCGAGCACGGAAAGCGTGTGCGTTCAGAGGCTCCCGAAACTGCGGATTATACAGCGTATTTTGCCGAGCAGCTCACCAAGGCACAGTATATTATTCATATAACTATGGCAAAGAATGTCAGTCACGGTTATGCTAACGCTCTTGAGGCGTCGAAGATGTTTGACAATGTAATAGTAGTTGACTCAGGCCATCTGTCAAGCGGAATGGGATTAATGGTGCTTCAGGCGGCAGACTGTGCCGCTGGCGGGCTGTCAGCGGATGCGATTGTAAGTAAAATGGAGTACATGAAGAGCCGTGTCAGAACAAGCTTCATTGTAGACAGCACAGAATATCTTGCGCGCTCGGGAAGAATTTCAGAAAAAATCAATAAATTCTGCAGCGCGCTTATGCTTCATCCGATTATTGTTCTTAAAAAAAGCAGTATGAAGGTGGGGGCAATCAGAATAGGAAAAAGAAGCTATGTATGGAAGAAATATATTAATTCAGTTTTAAATTCAGTGGGGGAGATTGATAAAAATACCTTATTTATTACTCATGCCGGACTGACAAATGATGAACTTAAGGATATTGAAGAACAGGTTAAAAGCAGAGTGGTTTTTGAAAATGTTATATATCAGAAAGCATCTCCTGCTATCTCAACAAACTGCGGACCCGGCAGCTTCGGGCTGTTGTTTACTCTGAAATATTAAACTGATTTTCCGGAGTTTTTTTGTGTATTGCAGCACATGGCAATAATTTAACATAAGCGGGCTGGGGGGCTCTTTGCGTGAGCCGCAGCCTGCCTTAATACGAAGCGTTTTGCTGTTTATATACGCCACTTTGGCTTGTGCTGTACAGGTCGGTATTCAGCCAATATTGCGGAATAATGAAATTATGAGTCGTTATTAGCATTACAGCAGGGAATCAATAAGTTTCCTGGCTGCAATGCTCTGAGGGTGAGTTTTGTCCCATACAACACACACGCTTCGCTCCGGCAGCGGCTCAGCCAGACGTATGGGAAGCACTGCGCCTCTCGCAATGGCAGAAGCCGAAAGCTCCTCGGGGTAAAAACCGATGCCTAGGTTGTGTTCTATCATAGGCAGTATCTGGTCTGTTGTGGCTGCTTCCATATCCGGCATAAATGTCAGGTGATGCCTGAGGAAAAATTCAACATACAGGCGTCTTGTACCTGTTTCGTTTCCGAGACATATAAACGGAATATTTTCAAGCTGGCGCAGACTCCGCGTTTCTGACGCCAGCTTCTCGTATTTCTTTCCGCCTAAAAGAATTTCACGGAAAGAGTACAGAGATACCTTGTGAAGCGGTTTTTTAATATTCAGAGGGGTCGATACAACAGCCATATCTACAAGTCCGTTTTCAAGAGCGGAAATAGCCTGAGGAGTAGAGTAATTTGAGATTTTAAGGCGCACATGAGGGTATGTCTCATGGAAATGCTCAAGCTTGTCTAAGAGAATAAGGCGAAGAGCGGTTTCGCTGGCGCCTATGTTGATAAGTCCGCTGTCAAGACTCTTGTCCTGAGCGAGTTCTATTTCTCCTGCCATAAGCTGTTCGCAGGCTGCCGCTACGTGTTTGTACAGGCGGCTGCCCTCCGGGGTGAGGCTTATTCCGCGGTTTGACCGCACAAACAGCTTGCAGCCGAGTCCGCTTTCAAGATTGTTCATGCAGCGTGTTATATTGGGCTGGTTGCTGCCGAGGATTTCAGCCGCTTTTGTGAAGCTTTTGTACTGTGAGACATAATAAAAAATACGGTAATAATCATAGCTTACCATTGGAAACCTCCTGAAAGGTAATATTTTTAACAATAATTAATATAAAGTGATATATAAAAATAATATGACAGCCATATTAAATATACGTTTTACATCTTGCCGCTTACACAGTATAATGCGATAGGCTGAAAAAAGCAACTTATGTCGTTTGTTTTTTGCGGTATGTGAAAGCAGCGGCATTAGGCGAGGCACAGAAACGGAGTAATGTTTCATATGGTGAGCAGTGAAAAGCTGAAAATAAGATGTAAAGGTCTCCTGCCTGAGAGACAGATGTCAGAGGCATTTGTAAACAGTGTTTTTCTGGCACTGTCCGGTGGATTTCAGGATGCCTATACATACAATACAAGAGACAAGGTATTTTCCAATGCGCAGACAGGCAATGTTGTCCTCATGAGCCAGCATTTTATTACGGGTGACTGGGCGGACGTACTTACATATCTTTTTCCGTTGCTCGCGTTTGTGCTTGGAGTATTTGCGGCGGAGCAGATACAGTACATCTGCAGATACTCAAAAAGGCTGCACTGGCGGCAGGGAGTGCTTCTGGTTGAGATAGGCCTGCTGGCGGCAGTTGGGTTTATTCCGCAGACGATGAACATTGCAGCGGCAGTTATTGTGTCCTTTGCCTGCGCCATGCAGGTTCAGGCATTCAGAAAGGTGAACGGCTATTCATATGCAAGTACCATGTGCATAGGCAATTTAAGAAGCGCCACGGCGGCATTTTCCATGTATATAAGGGAGAGAAATCCAAAGCTTTTAAGGCAGGCGGCTTATTATTTCGGCGTTATACTGTTTTTTGCGTTGGGAGCCGGAATAGGAGGAAATCTTTCGATGCGGTTTGGCATACATATGATTTGGGTTTCTGCGGGGCTGCTGTTTATAAGCTTCTTGCTTATGTTTTTGGAAAAACTTAGATAAAACGGAGGAAATTAAAATGAGTGAAATTAAGAAGGTAGTTCTGGCATATTCAGGAGGACTTGACACGTCAATTATTATCACATGGCTCAAGGAGCATTATAATAACTGTGAGGTAATCGCGGTGTGCGGAAATGTGGGTCAGAAGGATGAGCTTATAGGACTTGAGGAGCGCGCTAAAAAGAGCGGAGTTAGCAAGCTCTATATTGAGGATTTGACGGATGAATTTGTCAATGATTATATAATCCCTACAATGCAGGCAGGAGCCGATTATGAGGGGTATCTTCTGGGTACCAGCTTCGCGCGCCCTATACTGGCTAAGAGGGTGGTTGAGATTGCTAAGCAGGAGAATGCTGACGCAGTATGTCACGGAAGCACAGGAAAGGGGAACGATCAGGTACGGTTTGAGCTTGCTATCATGCACTTTGCTCCCGGAATGAAGATTATCGCTCCTTGGAGAGAGTGGGATATACAGAGCCGTGAAGAAGAAATTGATTACGCTGAGGCCCATAACATACCTATTTCAGTAAACAGGGAAAACAGCTACTCAAAGGATAAGAATTTATGGCATCTGTCACATGAAGGGCTTGACCTTGAGGACCCTGGCAATGAGCCTAATTACGAAAAAGAGGGCTTTTTGGAGCTTGGAGTTTCGCCTGTACAGGCGCCTGACAGACCTGAATATATAGAGCTTGAATTTGAAAAGGGAGTGCCTGTGAAGCTGAACGGTGAGAGCATGAAACCGTCTGATATAATCAGAAAGCTCAATGTGATTGGCGGTACAAACGGTATCGGAATTTACGATGTGGTTGAAAACCGTCTCGTGGGAATGAAATCGAGAGGAGTTTATGAGACGCCGGGCGGAACAATTCTGTACAGGGCTCATGAGGTGCTTGAGACAATTACATTGGACAAGAGAACTGCCCATAAAAAGAGAGAGCTTGCAATTACATTTGCGGAACTTGTGTATGACGGTCAGTGGTATTCTCCTCTGAGGGAGGCTCTGTCTGCGTTTGTTACAAGCACGCAGCAGAATGTAACAGGCAGGGTTAGACTCAAGCTTTACAAGGGAAATATTATAAACGCAGGAGTTTGGTCAAAGTATTCGCTCTACGATATGAGCATTGCTACATTTGAGGCGGGCGGAGATTACAGACAGTCAGATGCCACAGGCTATATCAGTATTTACGGGCTGCCTACAAGAGTGCAGGCTTCGATGGAAAGAAAGAGCTCAGACGCATCTGAGGCAGGGTTGTGCGGTTAAGAGCAGCCTGAACTGCTTCAATATTAAAAATATTGAGAAAGTATTTTCTTGATTTTATAGTATATTAGTGGTTATAATAATACTTACAGAGCAGTCGCGCGTCAGCGCGATAAACCGATTCTGAATGGAGGATATTATGGTTATTACTGAAAGTAATTTTAAAGCAGAGGTTGAGGATAGCGACAAGCCTGTATTAGTTGATTTTTGGGCTTCATGGTGCGGACCATGCAAGATGCTTGCTCCTGTTGTTGAGCAGATTGAGAAGGAGCACCCGGAGATTAAGGTTGGTAAGGTCAATATAGACGAGGAAATGGGACTTGCACAAAAATTTATGGTAGTAAGCATTCCTACGCTGATTTTATTTAAAAACGGAAAACCGGAGATTACATCTGTCGGCTATCAGGGAAAGGAAGCGCTTGAAGAAGTCTTTAAGCTCAAATAGTTAATGGCGTCAAAGTTTTATGCGGTGCGTGTCGGCGCTGTGCCGGGCATATACGGTACGTGGGAGGAATGCAGGGCGCAGGTACACGGTTTTGCCGGAGCGCAGTATAAAAGTTTTTCCACGCTTGCCGATGCTCAGGAATATCTTGGCATGGAAAGAAAAGCCCGGTTGAAAGCGGAGGCTTATGCCTTTGTTGACGGCTCATTTAATGTTTCAACAGGAGTTTACGGCTACGGAGGCTTTCTTGTATACAAAAAAGAGCGATATACGCTTATGGGAAGTGGAAACGATGAACAGATGTCATCGATGAGGAATGTTGCAGGGGAAGTTCTCGGAAGCATAGCGGCGGTTGAGAAGGCGCTGGAGCTTGGAATTAAATCGCTTGATATTTATTATGACTACATGGGAATACAGATGTGGGCGACAGGCGAATGGAAGCGCAATAAGGCAGGCACGATAGCATATTTTGATTATATGCAGTCTGTAAAGGACAAAATTAATCTGAATTTTGTAAAAGTTAAGGGACATTCGGGAGTCGAGGGCAACGAGGAGGCGGACAGGCTTGCAAAACAGGCTGTGGGACTGCTGTAAAGCCTCGATATAGTTACCGAATTAAAAGAAAAACAGATAGGTTTGTTATTAATAAGAATTTATACAGTTTGGTCAATAAGCATATGCCAGTACGGGCACAGATTATATTTGTTTGCCCGACTGGCGTTGCTGTCTCTTCGGGGAAAGCTTCTCAAATACTTCCCCATTGTCTTTAATTAATGTTCTGATTTATTCCGGTTTTTTGTTTTTCAGCTTTAAGACGGCTGAGGTATTTGTTTGTCTCTGATACAACTACACCGTTCAGCGCAATCAGCGCAACGAGGTTAGGCAGAGCCATAAGACCGTTGAAAATGTCTGCTATTGTCCACACGGCAGAAACTGTCATGAAAGGGCCTATAAATACGCAGGCGATATACAGCCAGCGGAATATTTTGATTATCTTTGGTTTGTCACCGACAAGATATTCAAGACATTTTTCGCTGTAATAGTTCCAGCCCAGAATTGTTGTAAATGCAAAGAACACAAGACAGAGCATAAGTATAAATGATGCTGCTGCCGACGGAAGAGGGAGCCCGATTTGGAAAGCTCTTGTTGTGACGTCAACGCCCTCAAGCCCGACATTCCATGAGCCGGTAATTACAATGACAAGCCCTGTCATAGTGCAGATTATAATGGTGTCAATAAACGTACCCATCATAGAGACAAGTCCCTGCTGTGCAGGGGCGTCTGTAACTGCTGCGGCTGCGGCGATAGGGGCGCTTCCGAGTCCTGCCTCGTTTGAGAAAATTCCTCTTGCGACACCCATCTGCATCGCGAGCATCATTGAGCCCAAAGCTCCTCCTCCGATTGCACGCAGACCGAAGGCGCTCTCTATGATAGTGGCAAGCGCCGCCGGAATCTCTCTGAAATTAAACACAAGTATTATCATTGCTGCGGCAACATATGTAATAGCCATAAAAGGTACAACTACTTCAGCCACAGAGGATATGCGCTTTAAACCTCCTATAAGGACCATGGCGGTGCAGATTGTGAGAATAATTCCTGAAATTATCACAGTCCACGAATAGCTTCTGCCGAAAAGCGATACCGTCCACTCATTGCCCGCATCGAAAAAATTATTTACGGCGCTTGTGATACCGTTAATCTGAGTGAAGGTTCCGATGCCTAAAAGACCTACGCCGACGCCGAAAAAGGCAAACAGCTTTGCCAGCCAGCGGAAGTTTTTACCCATTCCGCGCTCTATGTAATAGAACGGACCGCCGAGAATATGGCCGTCTTTTTGTACAACCCTGTATTTTACTGCCAGAAGGCACTCTGAATATTTTGTCGCTGTTCCTACGATTGCCGCAATCCACATCCAGAAGAGCGCTCCGGGACCGCCTGTAACAATGGCAGTCGCAACTCCGACGATATTTCCCGTACCGATAGTGGCGGAGAGAGCCGTGCAAAGTGAGGCAAAGCCTGAGACCTCGCCCTCGCCGGATATGTCATTTTTGAACATGTTTTTTATGGCTAAGCCCAGGCGTGTGATTTGAAGTCCTTTCAGACGAATGGTAAGAAATAGACCAACTGAAATAATCAGTATAATCAGGGGCATTCCCCAGATAAAATCATCAATTTTGCTTAGAATTGAACTGACAGTTTCCAACATATAAATCATATACTCCGTTTCATAAATATTACTGATATATTTTAAAAAAATTTCTCAAAAACTATAACATAAAAATGTTTTACTTGCAAAAAAAAATTATATAGATAAAATGTATAAAGTGGGATTTTATAAATACATATATATTTAAGGAGAATAGAATTAATGGAATTACAAGTTCTTCATTGGTTTGAGAGTCTGCATAATCCTGTGACAGACCCTATTATGTACGGAATTACTATGCTTGGAGAAAAAGGAATATTCTGGATTCTGCTTGCGCTCGCCTCACTTTTCATATTTCCGAAAAAGTACAGGAAGGCGGGGCTCACAATGGCGTTTGCTCTTATATTGTCACTGATAATGTGCAACGGTATTATGAAAAATATGTTCGCAAGAGTCAGGCCGTTCAATGCGGACCCTACTTTTGAAAATTTGTACAATGTATTTGCGACAGCTAAAGACTGGTCGTTTCCTTCAGGGCACACTTCGGCGTCATTCGCTGCGGCGGCAGCTTTTTTTATGTGGTATAAAAAGGAGGGCGGCGTTGCTCTTGTGATAGCGGCATTAATATCTCTGTCGAGACTTTATCTGACTGTGCATTATCCTACGGATGTTCTGGCAAGCCTTGTACTTGGCACGCTTTACGGTGTCATTTCTTATTATATCGTAAAGCTGCTCATTAAAAAATCTAAAAGGCTGCGCATGGTTTTTGATGAGGGAATGCCGTATAAAACGCTTTTTACAAAATAATATAACTTTTGACCCGGCAGCAAAAGGACTTGCTGTGTCGGATTGGGGAGCGCTCGGATAAAGCGCCGGAATGGAGGATAATTATATAATGTTAGATGTAATTCTTGACACACTGATAGACAGTGTGAAACTTCTGCCGTTTTTGTTTCTGACATACCTGGCAATGGAGTATATTGAACATAAAACGACTGCAAAGACAAAACGGATGATTAAAAATTCGGGTAAGGCGGGTCCGCTTATAGGCGCGGTACTCGGAGCTTTCCCTCAGTGCGGCTTCTCGGCAGCGGCGTCTAATCTCTATGCAGGCCGCGTGATTACGCTGGGAACACTGATTTCTATTTATCTGTCAACTTCTGACGAGATGCTGCCTGTGTTTCTGTCTGAAAAAGTGCCTGTGAGCACTATAATAACGATAATCGGCTGGAAAATAGTCATCGGTATGGCAGCGGGCTTTGTCATTGATTTTGTCATGAGAAAGGCGAAGAGGCAGGAGGATATACAGAAGAAAATAGGTCATATATGCGACCATGACCACTGCCACTGTGAAGATGGAATACTTAAATCCTCTGTTAAGCATACAGTTGTAATTCTTGGATATATTATACTGGTTTCATTTGTGCTTAATACTGTGATTTATTTTGTGGGAGAG
>CASFUI010000252.1 GCA_949297565.1 uncultured Eubacteriales bacterium | reverse complement strand
CTTGAGACTACTGTATACCGCGCCGCCGTAAACACGATCAACAGGAAAATGCATATAAAGGTAGGTTATTACGGTACAAGCCCTAACAGACAAATGGAGTATGACCACCGGTTTGACAGCGGGCTTTATCTTGACGGGGACTTTGTTGAGAGAAAGCTTGGCGCGCTCAGACTCGCCTACGAAAAAAATAAATATGCTGCCGCAGTGTTCGGAGGACCTGCCGTTATGGAGATTTTCGGTGAGGAGCCTTTTGAGCCTGAGGATAAGCCCGAATGTGTACAGCTTGACGCAAGACAGCGGGCATTGTCAGTGAAATATGACAGGGAGGCGTCAGAGATTGTAAATGCTTACATTAAGGGCGAGGAGCGAAGTTTTACAATTATTGCGTATCCTGTGCCTCAGATAGGCAGCAATTATGAGAAAATTTTTGATGAGACGGTCAGGATAAATACACTTGATTATGATACGTACCGCAAAATACAGCAGCGTATAATCGACGTGCTTGACACTGCTGATTATGTTGAGGTCAAGGGCTGCCGCGGAAATGAGACTGATATAAGAGTTAAGCTTATGGAGAAAAGCAGCCCGGAGAGCCAGACTGTGTTTGAAAATTGTCTGGCAGACGTAAATATACCGCTTGGAGAGGTGTTTACGTCGCCTGTTCTTGCGGGGACTGACGGAGTTATAAATGTGAGTACCGTATATTTAAACGATTTGAAGTTTAAAAATCTTAAAGTCAGCTTAAAAGACGGAATGGTTGTCGATTATACATGTGATAATTTTGATGATGAGCAGAAAAACAGGGCGTTTTTTAAAGAAAATGTTCTGTATAATCACGACACGCTTCCGATTGGTGAATTTGCGATTGGAACAAATACTACGGCATATGTTATGGCGAACAGGTATGATATTGTATACAAGCTGCCTATTTTGATTGTTGAGAAGATGGGACCTCATTTTGCTCTAGGAGACACCTGTTATTCCAGAGCTGAGGACATTAAGGTCTTTAATCCGGACGGCAAGGAAATTATATCAAGGGACAATGAGATTTCAGCGCTTAGAAATACACAGCCGGATAAGGCGTATTTTAACTGCCACACTGACATAACTATTCCGTACGATGAAATAGGAAATATAACAGCGGTGGCAAAGGACAAAACGAGAACGGATATTATCGTATCGGGACGTTTTGTGCTGGAAGGCTGCGAGGAACTTAATCGTCCGTTTGACTAAGATGACTTAAATAAAGTTTGAATTGTTGTCCTATAAGAGTTATAATGTATTCACAATAAGTGCGCGTGCATGGTTACAGTTTTGCTGTCTGGCAATAATTTTGATGTAAATGGGGTGGCTTTTATGAAGATTGAAGATTTTTGCGACATGAAAAAATTTGAGGAAATTATGAGTAACTGGGCGAAGAGTACAGGCCTTGCCACAGTTGCGGTTGGCGCTGACGGAAAGTATATAAGCGATTGCTATAATTTCACTGATTTTTGTATCAAGCTCACCAGGGGGAGTGATGAAGGACGCAGAAGATGTGAAAAATGTGACCGCGAGGGCAACGGGGTATACCCGTGTCACGCCGGTCTTATTGACTTTGGAATTCCTATTACTCTCGACGACGGAACTGTTCTTGGCAGTATTATCGGGGGTCAGGTACTTCCGGAACATCCTGACGAGGATAAGTTCAGGCAGACCGCAAGGGAATTAAGGATAGATGAAGAGACATATATTGAAGCGCTAAAGAAGGTAAATGTAAGGACAAGAGAGGAGATTGATGCGGCAGCCAATCTTCTCGGAGATGTGATTAATATGTTTGTGCGTGCCAGCTATGCCACAGCTCTCAACAATAAGATTTTAGGACATTTGAAGGACGGAATAAACAGCGCCGCGGAGCAGATAGTTGTGGCGAATGACAACGTAAAGCAGATTGAGGCATTCGGACACAGGCAGAGAATACTCGCGTTAAACGCAAGCATTGAAGCCGCGCGCGCCGGAGAGGCAGGAAAGGGCTTTGCCGTGGTGGCTGAAGAGGTCAATAAACTTGCACAGGGTATGTCGTCTACAAGCGTGAATATTAAAAAAGCGCTGGAAGAAGTTACAGAAACAATCACAAAGCTGAATGAGTAATTAAATTTACATAGTTTTAAAATCAGAATGTGCGTTTGCGTTAGAAAATGTTTTCGCGGACGCACATAAATTTATCTCGAAATGGAGGACAAATGGCGGAACAGAAGAAGCTTCAAGGTAAAAAAAAGCAGATTATATTTATTTTTGCCGCAATTTTAGTAATTATCGCAGCGTTTGCCGCATATTTTATTAACAGCGCCTCAAAAAAAAGCGATGACACAGCAGGAATAAGCATAGAGGACTCGGACAAAAGTACCGTAAATAATTCGCCGCTGAACGGTGACGGCGGCAACAGAGTGGCTGCTACGGTTGAAATTGAGTTCGATGACTGTGCTGTGGCAGTCGGTGCGCGTTTTAAGGTTACAGCTTTAGTTACGCCGTCTGATACGGACAAGGCTCTTGTGTGGAGCAGCAGTGACGATAATGTGTTTTCGGTTGATGATTCCGGGGTTGTGACAGTAAAAGACGTGGGTACGGCAGTTCTCACTGCGACAGTCGGAAATGTGTCCGACGCGGTTGTAATTGAAGGAATATCGGATACTGCTTCAGGCTCAGCCAACGATTTGCCGGTATATGCTGTTGACGATTCAGGATGGATAAGCATAGAAAGCGGAGATACCGGAAACTTAGGGAACAGCGGCGGCTTTGGCTCGGGCGGCAGTTCGGCTTCATCTGGCGGCAGCAACGTGAGTTCAAATAACGCAGGAAGCGGAAACACCGGCAGCGGCGGTGCTGTAACGGGAGGAGACACAGGAAACAGCGGCAATTCCGGGAATGAAGGCGATAACGCAGGAAGTCAGGAAAATGTTAATTCCGGCGGCGGAAATTCCACAGGCGGCGGAAATAATACTGACGGAGGAAACAATTCCGGCATTGGAAACGGAGGCGGTGGTCCGGATACAGGTGACGGAGAGGGAAATACAAGCGACACAATAGGCAGTATGCTGCCGGGGCTTGGCTTTTCGGGAATTATGAGCAATGTTTATATCTATGAGGATGAGGGGAGTTATTGCGGCGAGGTTGTAACACAGCCGAATGTTGCGATTATCTATATAATGAAAAGAAGCGCGGCGTTTGACAGTGCAATAGGACAAGTTCTTGAGCTTCTTGTTCCGGGGGGTGCCGGACAGATATGGAATAATTATGTGTCGGCGGACAGCGATAGAACCTTTACGATAAATGACAGAAGAATTAGGATTGTAATGCCGTCATCCGGCGGGCATTCGCAAATTGTAATATACAACTAGGGAATAATATGGTATAATGTGCACAGAGTGCACATTATACTGCGCATTAATTTTTGCGTTCACCGCAAAAATTAGAGCGCTGAAAATCCGCCGGAGGCTCCATGTCCGCAAGGCGGACATGGTATAATGTCTGTAAGTATTGAGCAGTGCACCTATGGCGTGCGCTGCGAAGGAGAGCGGAACAGATTGCCTGTGCTTCGCACCAATGGCGTGCACTGTTTTGTCGGTAAATTTTATGCATGGAGGATAACTGTTGCTAAACGAAAATAAAGTTAAAATGATGACAAAAATGGCGATATACGAGAAAAATCAAGGTCGCAGAATGCTTAAAAATGCTAGATATTATAAGAGCGATTATATTGCCTTGAGTGTTTTAAAAAGCACTATTGCTACGACATTTGCGTATATTATTATTGTTTTGATGTACGTGCTGTGTGATATAGAGCAGCTTGTCTCAGAAATCAATACTCTTGATTATGCTGTTATCGGCAGAAAGCTCGGGCTTTATTATATAGCTATGCTTGTGCTGTTTGCAGTTATTTCGGGCGCAGTCAGCGCGTATCAGTATAATCATTCTCGAAGCGGTTTAAAAAAGTATTTCTCAAGATTAAATAAACTTGAAAGATTTTATAACGGACAAAAAAACAGAAAGTAACGGAGGACTCAGATGGTTTTTTTATTGGAGCTAAAGGACAATATTAACAGGTTTTACAACAAGCACAATGTGTATCTTGTTCCTGCATTTAAGTTTATAATTGCTTTTTTATCATTTTTGATGCTTAACATGCAGATAGGGTATATGTCGCAGATAAAAAATCCGCTGATTGCTCTTCTTGTATCTGTTGTATGTGCGTTTTTGCCAAGCGGATTTACGGTTGTTGCGCTTTCTTTGTTTATGCTGGCTCATCTGTATGCGGTTTCTGCTGAATTTGCAGTTCTTGCGCTCTGTATTGTGCTTGTTATGTATCTTTTATATTTCAGATTTGCGCCTAAGCAGGGGTATATTTTAATATTGACTGTATTTTTGTGCTGGATTAAAATTCCGGAGGTGCTTCCTGTTGCGGTTGGACTTGGAGCCGGAATTACAGCTTTTATTCCTGTCTCATTCGGAGTGCTGATTTATTACGTTATACAGACGGCCAGCGCATATGAGACAGCTATCACAAATCCTTCGGTATCTGACAGCATACAGCAGATTTCATATATTGCAGAGAGTTTCATAAATAACAAAAGCTGCATTGTTTTGATTGCTGCTCTGGCAGTAACTATTATTGTGGTTTACGTTATAAAGAAAATGTCTGTTGACAATTCATGGACATATGCTATCGCGGCGGGAACGGCAGTTCAGTTCATTATTATGATTGTAGGTATTCTCGCGCTTGACGCAAAAATTAATATCGTACTTATGATTGTCGGAACTCTTCTCGGAGCGGCAGTCGGATATATCTGCAAGATTGTATTTTTCAGCGTTGACTATAAGAGAACGGAATTTGTCCAGTATGAAGATGACGAGTATTATTACTATGTAAAGGCTGTTCCAAAAATCAGTCTTGTAAATCAGGATGTCAGGGTAAAACAGATTAACGCGCGAAAAACAAGAAAGACAGACGACTTAAGCGATATAAGACGTGCTGTTGACAAACATGCCGCTGCGCTTGAGCAGGAGGATGAGGATATTACTTTTTTCGATAAATAAGGCAGTTTTGTAAAGTTCTGTACGGTTTTGGGGCAATGTAATTATTCTTACGAATCCCGCTTCGCGAGAGAGTTCGCAGGTAGACTCTTTGTTCCGAACACACTGCTGTAAAATTATAAAAGCGAAAGGAGTGAAAAAATGACCGCGGTCAATAATTTCATACAGAATTATTTGTCAAATCTTTATCTGCCTAGAATTTCATGGACGGATGTCATTGAGATTATAATTATTGCATTTGTACTTTACAGTTTTTTGGTATGGATTAAAAATACAAAGGCATGGGCGCTTTTAAAAGGGATTATTATTGTCATTCTTTTTGCACTTTTTGCTTATATTCTGAATCTAAAAACTATTCTATGGATTGCCGGAAAGACAATCAGTGTGGGAATTATTGCTCTTGTAATCATCTTTCAGCCTGAACTTCGACGTGCGCTTGAGCAGCTCGGACGAAAAAAAATCGTTTTCGGTCTGTTTAATTTTGGAGAAGGGCACGACAAGGGAGAGCGATACAGTGTAAAGACTGCCGATGAGATTGTGAGGGCTGCATATGAGATGGGAGCGGTAAAGACGGGCGCTCTTATTGTAATTGAGCAGGATATGATGCTTGAGGAGTATATAAGGACGGGAATTGATGTAGACGGAATTGTAACAAGTCAGCTTCTGATTAATATTTTTGAGCATAATACTCCGCTTCATGACGGAGCTGTTATTATAAGAGGAAATCGTATAGTTGCGGCGACATGTTACCTGCCTCTTTCAGACAATGTAAATGTCAGCAAGGAGCTTGGTACCAGACACAGAGCCGGAATTGGAATAAGCGAGGTTACGGACAGCATGACGATAATTGTCTCTGAGGAGACGGGAGCTGTGTCAGTGGCTGTCGGTGGGGAGCTTATCCGCGATATTGATGAACATTCGCTGAGGAATAAGCTTGAGTATTTGAGAAAGAGAACTATAGATGTCAAGTCTTTCAAAATATGGAGAGGAAGAATAAAGAATGAAGGAAAAAATATTTAACAACTTTTCTCTTAAAATTCTTTCAATTTTATGTGCGATAGTACTTTGGGCGGTTATTGTCAATATTTATGACCCGACTACCAGTGTGACGATAAGCAATGTGAATGTCGAGCTTATAAACACAGAGAGCCTTACAGACAAGGATTATACTTATGAGGTTATAGACGGAAGCAAGATTTCAGTGTACTTAAGCGGTCCTAAAAGCATAATCACGGATATTAAGTCGAGTGATATAGTTGCAACGGCGGATTTAAGTCAGATTACGGCATTTGCTGATTATGTTGATATCGACGTTAAGGTGGTCAAGGACGGAAGAGAGATTACCAATATTGAAGTCACTCCGAGGACAACTGCGGTCAGGCTTTCCATTGAAAACAGGCTCACTAAGGAATTTACCGTAACTCCGGAATTGACAGGAAGTGTGGCTGAGGGTCATGTGCTTTCTAATTTGAATGTCTCGCCTAATATAATAAAGATTACCGGGGCGTCCTCTTTAGTGGAAAGTATAAATTCCGTCAAGGCGCTCTGTGATGTCAGCGGAGCAAATTCCGATATTTCGGGGAGCGCAGAGCTTGTCGCATATGACAGTGACGGAAATGCCATAAGTAATGAAAACCTGACATTTTCGAGAAATGAAGTTGATTTTACCGCTTCGGTAAGCGCTTCAAAAGTAGTTCCGGTAAAAAGCGGAGGTACTACCGGCACTGTGAGAGACGGCTACATGATTATGGGAGTTGAGCTTAGCTTTGACAGTGTTGAGCTAACCGGAGATATAAATGTTTTAAATGGAATTTCTGAAATTGTAATTCCGGCGAGTGCGGTCAATGTTGACGGTTTAAACGCGTCGAGAAGTTATACGGTGTGGATTTCCGATTATGTCGATCCGGGAGTTAAGGTTAAGTCGGAGAATACACTTGTTATAAATGTAAAAATTGCTGATATAAACAGCAGGGAGATTTCTTTTGATACGAGCAGAATCAGATTCGATAATTTAAAGTCAGGCTGCAGGGTTATAATTGAGGAGGGTCAGACAATACCTATTGTAATCAGCGGTGATGGAGAACTGCTGGCAGGTATTACTGAGGAGGATATAACGGCTGTGTCAAATCTTGCGGCTCTTTCTGAGGGACAGCATACGGTGTTTGTCAATTTCACCGTTCCCGACGGATGCAGTGTAACAGGTGAATACAAGGTGCAGGTATTAATAGAGTCTGAAGAACAGAGTGAAAACGAATCAACTAGTTCAAATTAGGAAAGGTTGGAGGCTTGGAATGGTAAGTGAGAAGATACTGATTGACAGTAAATTGGGAATTCATCTGCGGCCTGCGGGGGCAATGTGCGACCAGGCAATTAAATTTAAGTCAAATGTTAATTTCTCTTATGGGGAGGGGAAAACTGCCAACGCAAAAAGCGTAATTTCAATACTCGCATCGGGCGTTAAATGCGGTCAGGAAATTGTCCTCTGCGCTGACGGAGAAGATGAAAAAGAGGCGCTCGAAGCTGTAGCTGAGGCTTTTAAGAAAGCACTTAAGAATGATTGAAATACAATGATTTGATTGCTTTACCCGGGCAAAAGTACTATAATATATTTATATTAAACCGTGCGGGAGGAATGCTGTAAGGCTGTTATGCCTGTATGGTAAAGCCTTCACAGGCTTGGAGCGTAAAAAAATAAAAATGGAGGATGACAATATGGGGTATATGGAAACCTATAAGGCTTGGTGCGACAACGAATATTTTGATGAGGCAACAAGGGAAGAGCTTAAATCGATAGCAGGAAACGAGGCTGAAATTGAAGACCGTTTTTATAAGGATTTGGAGTTTGGTACCGGAGGACTCAGAGGAGTGATAGGCAACGGAACTAACAGAATGAATATTTATACTGTCAGGAAGGCTACTCAGGGACTTGCCAATTTTATTATAAAGGAGAACGCGGCTGACAGGGGGGTTGCCATTGCATACGATTCAAGAAGAATGTCAAAGGAGTTTGCTGATGAAGCGGCGCTATGCCTTAACGCAAACGGAATTAAGGCATACATATTTCCTACTTTGAGACCTACGCCGGAGTTATCATTTGCTCTCAGGGAGCTTCACTGTATAGCGGGGATTGTTGTGACGGCAAGTCATAATCCGCCTGAATACAACGGATACAAGGTATACTGGGAAGACGGCGCACAGATTACAGCGCCGAAGGATGTGCAGATAATTTCAGAGGTAAAGGCGGTAACCGATTACAATACAGTTAAGACTATGGATATTGATGAGGCAAGAGCCTGCGGACTTTACAACGTAATCGGCTACGATATGGACGATAAGTATATCGCGGCTCTCAAAAAGATGAGTCTTAACGGAGATGTCATTAAACAGGTTGCCGATGACATAAAGATTGTATATACGCCTTTTAACGGAACAGGAAATGTACCTGTGAGAAGAATTCTCAAAGAGCTTGGTTTCAAGAATGTGTATGTAGTTCCAGAGCAGGAAAAACCGGACCCTGATTTTACAACGCTGGATTATCCTAATCCTGAAGACCCTAAGGCATTTACATATGCTTTAAAGCTTGCGAAGGAGAAGGATGCAGATATTGTTCTTGCGACAGATCCGGATGCTGACAGACTTGGCGTGTATTCAAAGGATACAAAGACCGGAGAATATAAGTCATTTACAGGAAATATGTCGGGTATGCTTATTGCAGAGTATCTTCTCTCACAGAGAAAAGAGCGCGGTCTGATACACAAAAACGGAGCGTTTGTAAAGACGATAGTTTCAACAAATATGGCTGATGCTATTGCTGCAGAATATGGAATTAAGCTTATTGAAGTTCTGACAGGATTTAAATATATCGGTGAGCAGATTAAGATTTTTGAACAGCAGGGTACATATGAGTACGAGTTTGGTTTTGAGGAGAGCTATGGCTGCCTTGTGGGTACACACGCAAGGGATAAGGATGCGATTGTAGCTGTTATGGCGCTTTGCGAGGCTGCTGCGTATTATAAGTCAAAGGGTCTTACACTCTGGGATCAGATGATTAACATTTTTGATAAATACGGATATTATAAAGAGGGACAGAAGGCCATTACTATGAAGGGAGCTGAGGGAGCTGCCCAGATTGCTCAGATGATGGATGACTTGAGAAATAATCCTCCGGTTAAATTCGGAGCATGGGATGTTCTTGAGGCCAGAGATTACAAGAAGGATGAGTGTGTTGTACTTTCTACCGGAGAAAAGCACAGCACCGGTCTTCCTAACTCAAATGTCCTGTATTATGCTCTTTCTGACAATGCGTGGTGTTGCGCAAGACCTTCGGGAACAGAGCCTAAAATTAAGTTCTATATGGGTGTTAAGGGAGAAAGTCTTGAGGACGCCGATGCAAAGCTGGAAGCACTCACAAAAGCTGTTATGGATGTGATAGGGCAATAAGTTCAACATTTTTTAACAAGTAAAACACAATATGAACACATTTCGTTGTTAGTATACAGATACAGACGAGGAAATGTGTTCATTCTGTTTTTAATGAACATATCAGTACAGAAAGACTAACTATTAAAAGTCAAGTCTAAAATAAAGATTTTATGAATGAATTGCGAAAACGCATTTCAGATATATTTGTACCTTGAAAATTGCATGACAAACAGAGCATCGCATATCGGTGCTCAAAGAGAGGGTTAT
>CASFUI010000251.1 GCA_949297565.1 uncultured Eubacteriales bacterium | reverse complement strand
GACCGTCAAGACTGACAAGCGCTTTCTGTTCGCAGTCATGCAGAATGTCTATAAGATTTGCATTTAATTCCTCAATAGTATATGTGTTGCTAGGATGAAACGGCATGGCAATCATTGGCTTAATTTTATCAAGCTCAACATATACAACTCCGTCATAATACGCAACGCTGCCAGGCTGCAATTCCTTATACGCCTCGCTTCTTCCGTGAATGTCATAAAACTCTTTTATTTTTTCGTCAGTCTGCCATATAGATGAAAGACATGTTGTCTCTGTTGTCATTACATCAACGCCGATTCTGAAATCCGCGCTTAAGTTTGCAACTCCCGGTCCCACGAACTCCATTACTTTATTCTTCACATATCCGTTTGCAAACACAGCACCTATAATGGCAAGTGCCACATCCTGCGGTCCAACACCCTTTACCGGCTCTCCCGTCATGTAAATTGCCACAACTCCGGGTCTGTTAATATCATATGTTTTCCCTAAAAGCTGTTTTACAAGCTCAGGTCCACCTTCGCCCACCGCCATGGTTCCAAGTGCACCGTAACGTGTATGACTGTCTGAGCCAAGAATCATATTACCGCCCTCAGCAAGCATTTCTCTGGCAAACTGGTGAATAACAGCCTGATGAGGAGGTACATATACACCTCCATATTTCTTTGCACAAGTCAGACCAAACATATGGTCATCCTCATTGATTGTTCCGCCAACCGCACACAAACTGTTATGGCAGTTTGTGAGCACATAAGGAATAGGAAATTTTTCAAGTCCTGACGCACGGGCAGTCTGTATAATACCCACAAATGTAATATCATGAGACGTCATTTTATCAAATTTAATTTTAAGTTTATCCATGCTGCCGGATGTATTATGCTTTTCAAGAATACCGTATGCAATAGTATTCTTCGCAGCATCTTCTTTTGAAAGAACATTACCGCCGACCTTTGCGGCAAGCGCGCCTTTTTCAGCGTCAGCTTCCTCAATAATGTCAACTCCGTTTACAAGATATGCTCCGCCTTTACTTAATTCAACCATTCTTTACCTCCATAAACACTGTATAAATTTATAATTCTTCAGCAATCTTTTCTTTTATTGATTTCAGCTCTTCATCGGAAACCTTTCCCGGAATCCAGCCAATATCAACTGTATCGTTCTTGTATCTTGGTATAATATGCGTGTGAAAATGAAAAACTGTCTGACCTGCCGCCTCTCCATTGTTCTGCACTACATTCAGACCATCAGGCTTTAACGCTCTGTTTACAGCATTGGCAATCTTAACCGCCACCTTAAAAATATGTTCAGCAGTCTTATCATCCAACGAATAAATATCGTCAAAATGTTCTTTAGGTATAATTAAAACATGTCCTTTTGTTGCGGGTCCCGCATCAAAAATAACATTAACTGTCTCATCCTCGTATAAAGAATTAGCAGGAATTATACCATTTGCAAGTTTGCAGAAAATACAATCATCCTTTTTCATAAAACAACGCACCACCTTACAATACTTTTTTGTAATATTTTGTCGAAATACTTTTGTTTACACTCAATCTCAACAAGTATATACTTTCAATATAATAACTTAAAAAACCTTTTATATCAATAAATTTTAACAACTTTATAAAACGAAAAGAGGAATTGCTTATGAACAAAAAAGATTATGATGCACTAAACCGTTTCAAAGAAGAATCTCCTAAGCTAAAAGAGCTCCTCGAAAAAGAGACCGCATGCCACTACAAAAATCTAAGCATAGCAAGCCACGAAATATTGAATCATCTGTCTTTCATTGGCTCTTCCTATCAGATAATCAGTTCAAAGTATCCTGAAACAAAAGACTTTAAATTCTGGAATAATCTAGGCACATCGATTAATGAACTCACAGAATTAATGCAGAGAACAAGTCTGTGCCGATACTGTGTGTTCCCCCAAAAAGCCCCTGTTCTCATAAACGATATTCTCTACCAGCTTCCCGATGAAGCTGATAACCGCTATCCCAACGAAGAACGGTTGTTTTCTTTTAATGTCGAAGATAAAAAAATAGAGATAGATGCCGACAGCGAGCATATTTTGATTGCTTTTAATGAATTGATTTCAAACAGCTATGACGCAACTCAAAACAACGACACAATCACAATAAGCTCTCGTCTGAGCGAAGACCTGACGACATACACAATAACTGTCTCAAATAAGGGACATCTGCCCGAAATTCATCTTCCTATGACACTTGGACAGACCTCTGACGATGTGACACATTCACCAGATGACATTGATATACTTACAAGCGCTTTTTATACAAACAAAAAGAATCACAGCGGTCTTGGACTGTATATTGTCATGAGGGTATGCATGACTCACAACGGAAATCTGTCTGTTTCACAGGATTCCCAATCAACTCACTTTCATATTAATCTTCCGGTTCTGCGTATACTGTAATCAACCTGCAAAGCTAAACAGAGTATCGAGCATTCTCAAACTTCTAAAGTTGCCTTTTGCAGTCATATCGCCTGTCATAAATGCTCTGTGAAAGGTAACTTTACCCGATACAATATCATCAAATACCGACTTACTGAGTCGCGCAATAACATCAGCATCTTTATTATCACCGAATTGAGCATCAAGCTTATCATTGTTCACCTGTATTTTTATACTCTTGCCCTTGTCGGTTATTACAATCATATAGCTTCCCGAAAATCCTATTCCCGGCTTAAAATTATCTTTGAACACATCCAAATAATAGTCATCTCCGCCGTTTTCCTCATCATTTAAAAGTTCCTTATAAATAGACGCAAGGGATTCTATATCTTTCTTCTGTGTTTTTACAAACGCATCATCAGACGCATATTTGGAAAGCTGTTCGCTCTCCTGAGGCGTAAAGCGTATTACATCCTTCATAACACTGTCTTTTATAGTCATACTGCTTGAAGGCAGCGTTAAACGTTTCTGAGAAACAGTGCGATATATATTTTCAGACTGCTTTTCTATATATTCAATATATTTACTGTTGAACTCAAATTCCGTCGTGTCATCTACATAACCGCTTATTCCGCTTCCTGTCCGTCCCCCCAGCATTTCCCAAGAATTTATGATTGCAAGGGAAACTTCCCTTTCACCATATGTCTTTGACATTACGACAGGAAACATATAGACATTTCCGATTTTACTCTTGTCGGCATAAAGCCAGCATGCGTCAAGCAAGGTCTGCATATATCCGCCCATTCCAATCCACTCGACTGTTGTAGCCATAACTACGGCATCTGCCTCTGTAACAGTCTGTGACAGTGTCGTAATCTGATTTTTCATCTCAAAAAGATTATATCGCTCAACCGAAACATTTAATTCCTCAAGAACTTCCTGGATTTTATTAATAACAAAAATCGTAGGGTCATCAACAACCCCTCTTCCTCCATAATATATATTAACCTTCATATACGATATTCCTTTCACTTTTACGATAGTGTGAATATAGCATAAAATCTAGGTTATTTCAACCTTATAAGGCAAGGTGGCAATAATCACCTCATCCCCGTTTCTCACACAGCTCCTCTCATTAGACATTATTCTCTTTCCGTTGACCCATGTTCCGTTCGTGGAGTTCATATCTTCTATATAATAATCATCTTCTATTTTTAAAATACACATATGTATATGGCTCACAAGCCTGCTTGATACAACATGATTACATCGCTCTCTCATGCTTCCTACTACACACGGCAGTTTATCAACATATATATTCTCCGCCGTTTCATCTTCTCCGACATAAATAAGACGCATCTGCTGCTCTTTTTTCTGCATACTGCGCAAATAATCCGATAAAAGTACTGTATGTTCCATTTCTTTTTCCGTAAAAAATTCACCGGTTTTATCACCATCAGTCAAACTTTTGCCGGAACTGTCCGCAGACAACTCTGCTTCAGAGTGTATGACGTCTTCTTGTTTATCATAAGAATATTTCTGACTGATGCTGCGGCTTTTTAATTTTGCAAAAAGTTCATCGGGAAGCTTATCCAGAGCAATATAAACCAAGGCGCTCACAGCCGCGGCTATAAATGATGCCGTGCTGTTTATCTTAACAGGCAATATTGAAGGTATAAACGACTTTATTATAAACGCAACAAACAGAAGCGCAGAAAGTATCTTTACCGCATTAACCGCTCTAATTGCTTTCATATTTTTTTCTTCTGTCTCATCCTCTATAATCTCGGGCGGAATAATATCGGGAATAATATTTTTTAAATCAGAACCGTCACAATTCTTAGCATTGTTACATTGGTCTGATTTATTAAGTACCTGCCGGGTTATATCATTCGTGTCAAAATCCCCTAATAATTCGGTCATGGCACAGACTTTGTACCCGTTCTGTATCACTCTCTGATAAATTTCATATACCGCCATTAGATGTTCCTTATCATCATGGTCGAATCTCTCCAGCAGATAGTCAAACAGCTTCTTTATCTCCTGCTCAATACTTATGTCCGAAAATTCTTTGCATTTGCCCGGAAAATAGATGAACTCTAATCTTTTTCTTACAGAATCAAGGTATATATATTCTGGGCTTATTATCATAGAATCTAATCCAAGCATATATTCGTCAACTGATTTTGCTACATTTTCCAGTTCACGGATAACCATTACAAAATCATCCCACTTAACACAGCTATACGCAAACAGTTTGCTCAGCGTTTGTCTGGATGTTATGTCATAAAAGTAAAATACCTGATTGTTAATACGTCTCACCTGCATTGACAGCAGACCTGCTATACTGTTTTTTTCTATCATCCTCTGTTCATATTCGCTGTCCGGCAGACAAAGCTCATTTTCAATTACAACATATGTTATATTATTCTCCTGTTCGTATTTTACCGGCACACTATCACCTCTTTAATTTCCGCGCGGCGTTTACCATTCTGATAAACTCCGGCTGCCTGTTGTTTTTTACAGAAATATTTTCAGCTATATCTTTTTCAAGCCTGTCTCTTTCCGAAATGCCAAAAAATGTCTTTTCCTTAATATATTCCGCTGTGTTTTCCAAAGCATACTCAAATTCATCAGAACTATCATCAAGCTGCTCCTGTTCAGTTTTTATGGCCATTTGAAACTCCGCGTTTTTTATAATCTGGCTGTCATGCCATTCCAAAGCAAATAAAATCAATGTGACTATAATCAAAGTAAATACAGGAATTATCACAGAATTTTCAACCGTAAATGAAGCTCTCAGCCGCATAGCACCATCCCCGCAGCACATATTCCCATATACGGAACAAACGGAACTGTAGATTTCCATGATACTTTTCTTACCAATATTCTTATAATATTAATCACTCCCAACAATGTCATTGCAGATGTAAACACTAAAACAGTAAACACCGTACCCTTTAAACATAAAATTATTGCAGACACAACAACATCACCCATTCCTATACAATTCGTAATTCTGCTTACAGCAGCTAATAATGCTATAAATATTGCGCCCGAAATATATTGTGAAGCCATAAATTTATCTGTAATAATTCCGGTCACAACAGCCGCGGTATAAAAAATCAGCAGGCTTCCGGCGCTAAGCGACTTATGTCTAATATCCTCCACCGATAAAACTATCAGTGATAAAATTAATATAATATTTTCCGTTATTTTTTCCTCCTAAAACATTTATATTTACTGGCTGCATATTTTGCACGCACTTCTCTCTCCAACAGCAGAAAAAGGAATTTCAAACACTGTTCTTTTCAGGGCGCTGCAATTTATATCAAAATGATATCTGTCACCGTAATCTGTAATATAAATTTGACCTGTCTGCAAAGAATTTTCTTGTTTTACGGAATCACTACACTTCTCACATGGATAATACCTTGCTCCCGAGCTGTTTCTACGACGCTCCAGATCCGCGGAACTGATCATCTCAATTTTTATATTTATTGTTCTGCAATCTCTGCTTTTATGATAAACCGTCCCCTGTGACGTAATATAAACCATGTTCTCTGATTGCTTATTATTTTTCCACTTTTTGGCGTATTCCTGCCCGATCCATGCCTCTGCGCAGAACTTCTGATTAATTCTGAAAACCCCGAGTCCGAATATGTTAAAAGGATTTTTTACTGAATACCTCAGCGAAAATTTCAATTCGCTCCCGCTTTCTTCTGAAGATTCCTGCAATACAACAATTCCCGCATTTCCGCCCACAATATTATGTCTGTTTGCATACTCCGCTCCAAGTTCAGACACAATCTGCAAATACATCTCCTGCTGTGAAAAAACTGTATTATAATTTTCATACATATACGCATGCTTTGACATAGAGCGAAGCGCATTGTAAACAGCTCTGTCCACATCACTTTTTACACTTAAAATCTGCATAATATACATAACTGCAAGAACCGCATAAATATAAATCGGTATAACCAATGAGGCTTCCACGGTCGCCGACGCCGGCAAATAAACCTTTTTGCTGCCGAAAATACTGACAACAGACATTTTGCCGCTGTGCACATTATAATCTCTGTTGTTAACTTTGATTTTATTTAATTTGGCGTTATGAATCATTGTCATTTCATACATTTTATTTTTCCGCCTGTCCTGATTGTTTTTAATTTTAATTTATTCTCTATAACAATGACTCACTCCGGCAGCAAAAATGTCCAGCTGTGATAATATTCCCCGAACTATATGTATCCGTAATTCACTCTTTTTTCATAAACTCTCGATGCAATATGATTTTTCTTTTTTAACTCAACAGTAACCGTTCCCACAGCCTCATATATCTGGCTGTTCATTCTGAAATCAGAGTGTCCCATTGAAATCATTTTAAGTTCCATAGCCGTCATTGCCCTATAATTTTTTTCTTTATCTCCCACTGACATAAGAAGCATCTCAAGATAATCAAGGTAATTCATTTTTCCCTCTGAAAACCTTTGCAGTCTTCCTCTGTCTTTTACATTTTCCGCATCCATACCTTCAAAGCCGTCATCGTCAAAATTCATAGCAAACAGATTGTCCAGTGACACTTTCCAGTCTGATGCAGTTTTTATAATCGGAAGTTCTTCCCCATTATACAGTCTCCTTACATCCATAAGACTTTCCCCATATGCCCAGACTCCCATAATCAAATACTGCGCTGCTTTTATCACCGCCGCGTTTCCTGTAAAACCGACCAAAGAACTTGCCAGAGCGAAAGCCTCACTTCTTTTTTTACTGTCAAGAAGCAGATGAGACATATTAATTCCTTCTCTTATAAACGAAAGCTTTATAACTATACTGTTTATATTTTCTCTGTCACTGTGACTGCCGGCAATAATATATTCCAACGGATAAAATATGGAACTCCATTCATTTTTATCCATAAAACACGGAAAATGTTCTATAATATATTCACAATACATAAACATATCGTTTGCATTTTGTGTGTAATTCTGTTTATAGCTATCGCTTTCATTATCTTTATCTGATGTTTTTGATATATCTGAAATGCCTTCTGAAATAAAATTTTCAGCCAATCCCTGATATTCAAACTGTCTGTCGGACACATCTATACCCTCCAGCACAATTTCCGAAATTCCCTGAGTTAATAAATTTTTCAGTTTTTTTATCTGTTCAAGTTTATTTTCAGAGGCTTCAAAGTCAATACCATTATAGTTAAATTTTAAAAGCGTGTTGCTTATACCGCGTAAACTTTCCTCAAATGTTCTTATATTCTCTTCGTTATCACCCGACTTTGACTCCGCCAGAGAAATATCAAGACACTCAAGCAGACGGTTTGCATTGCTTAATATACGATAGTTATTTTCAAGTCCCGTTCGCATAAAGGCGATATTACACATTTCATCTCTGTTTGCTTCTCTGTTCATACCTTTAAAATCAGATACCATAGTATCGCACAGCTCATCACCCAAAAGCTCTCTGTTGCTTATCAGCTTTAATATACATTCATCTATTCCGTCTGACCTTTCATCCCTTTTGTTCTCATATAATTCGATTAAACTGAGTGCTTCCTCTGTTTTTTTCAAAACTGAAGTTACTGTGTCTTTTAACTTTTCAAGGTTATTTTTATATGCGTTCTGAACAGCTCCCTCTCCTGTTTCTTCAAATAAACTGATATTATCCCTCATATCTTCAATTATTTGAGAAACATCTGTATACAAACTTCCCATACCGGATACCGATTTATATACAGCTTCGTGGTCAACGGCAGCTGTTTGCGGTGACAGCGGCCCCATTATTAACGACTTGGCAAAATACTCTCCTGATATTACAGGTTTTCCGTCCCTTATAATAATTCCGTTCTTATCCGTTTTTATTCCTTCAACAAGACTTATAAGTTCCAGTGTAATCTCATCCATATAAACAAGCTGTTCTTCAACATCTTGAATATCCTGCACAACTTCGTTAATACACTGTGATTTTTTTGTCTCTTTTTCTATATTCATAATTGACGCTGCTATATTTGAAGCTTCTGCATATTTCATATACTCAAGAGCCTGCTGTTTTAATGCGTCCCCTCCATAATCTGTCATATAACTGCGTCCGGAAATTTGAGCATTTATATATTTTATGTTTTCTTTTCCGCATATATTTTCTGTATTAAACTTTACATAATATTGAAGCTTTTCATCACAGCCCTGTTCCTCTCCCAAAACCATTACATCAAACTCTTTAAGCATATCGTTCATATATCCCGCAAAAACCGACTCAATAGAAAGTCTGGCCGCCATATCAAGCTCTGAATATATCAACGAGACCTGAACAGATTGTATACATACACACACTAATGAAATAACAAGAGATAAAGATAACGCAGCATAAACTGTAACCTGACCCTGTAAAGCATATCCTCTTGACTTCATGCTTATATACCTATATCTGTTTTGCCTGACTGCTCATTTTAGATAAAAGAGTATTTACAAGACCTGTGATCTGCTTTTTAAATAAAATGACAAGTCCAACAAGAACAATAATAATTAAAACAATCTCTACCACGCCCATTCCACTCTCATCGCAAAGAAAGTTTTTTATTTTAGCTTTTATATTTAATCCCATAAACAACCTCCCTCTTGTACCTATAAGGTTCATTATTTTTATACTGTAAATGTCATAATTGCAGGGAACATAATAATTATCATTACCACGATAAGCATAATTACCATAGGAACAAGAAGCTTTGTCCCTGCCTCCTCCCCGTATTTTTTAACCTGATTCTTTCTTTCCTCGAATGCGTCAATAGCCTCAAGCTCCAATAACCCAGTAAGTTCTCTTGTTCCTTTTTTTAAATTCTGAATCAGCAATGAACTGAATTTCATATACTCTCGTATACGGCACCTTACTCCGAAACGCTCATATACAGCCCGTTCCGACATACCTCTTTTTAACTGCACCAGACTTTCATTCATCTCCTCGTATACGTATCTCATTTTTACTCTTCCTGACTTTTTCTGGCGCTGATAGTCATACACAATTTTCTCCCATGCCATTCTCACCGTCATACCCGCTCCGATTAAAAGCGTGAGCTTAGTAATCATCTCTGAATAATCACTTTTAAGTTGTCTTTGCCTTTCCTGTTCAAACCTTTTCTTTTTTTGTCTGTCAGCGTAAAAAACACAAAACACTGCTCCAGCCCCCATTATTATAATCGCAGCCGGGACACTTAAATCACCGCGTTTTTCATATGTTATTTTTCTTCCATCAATCTCACCCGGAAGCTGTATATAATCACCATTACCGGACGCTTGTACTCTCGAAACTTCGCTTTTAATATAGCCGCTGATACGTTCATTTTCAGAAAGCTCAGGCGCGTTGACAACAACTCTTATTTCATACACACTTTTATACTCCCGATATTCAAGCTGTACCGTAAGAACAGCTTCCATTTCCCTGTTATCACCTAACCCGTCAATATGAACACTTCCGTCATATCCGATTAAATCATAATTACTTGAAAACCACTGGATACTGACAGGATTACCGTCCAAACTTTCAACTAAATTTAAATCCGATTTCACATTCATAAGAGAACTGTTATCCTTTAAAATTATCTGACGCAGTTCTTCATATGTCTGCAAAAACAACTGTTCTACTTCCTCAGGAGAATATATTTTGGGAATTATCTCTATATCCGTATCTATTTTCTCAGACAGACCGTCCGCATAAACGCTTACAGGAAGCTGTTTTGAAATCTCGCCGTAATCGGGTCTTTTTAAATCTTCACTTGTTATTTTCCGGTTTTCAGCATAAAGAAAGCAGGCAGCCGCAGACGCAGACACAATTATTATCAAAGCAGTAATAATTTTTCGTATGTTTTTATCTGTTTTCAACTCATTAAATTTCAATATTTACAATCCTTTTTGCCATTTTGTCAGCCGCCAAATATATACAAAGACATACACTCATCACCGCTGTACCTGCCGCATTGCCGTAAACAGAGTTTATAAATTCGGGTGATGTCAGCCTCAGATAAGCAATTATTGCAAACGGCATTATTCCCATAATTCTCTGTTCCATTTTCTTGCCGCTTATCGTTGTATAAATTTCTTCCTGCAGCTCAATCTTAGCCCTGATTGTATTAGCCGTATTCCTTATTATTGACACTAAATCTCCCCCGCTCCTTTTTGCATACTGAAACACTTCAGAGAAATAAATAATATCGGGAACTCCGCTTTCACTCGCAAACGAGGATAAAACATCCTCAATATTTTCATTATTTTGAAGCCTTCTTGAAATTTCTGAAAACTCTCTGACTATCTCTGCTTTCGGACCATATAACAGCTTCAACTCTTTCAACGCTTCAACAAATGCATTCTCAACAGAGTATCCGGCGTTCAGCGAAAATGAAACTGCTGTCACAGCCTCCTTAAACTGTGTTGTTAATTCATGCTTTTTTAAAGAATAATATTGTCTGCTTTTTTCTTTTATGTAAAAATAAAGCCACGGACTCATTAAAAGAGCAGCAAAAACATTATCATAAAACAGCCAGGCGGCAGCAGTCATCTGTACAGCGCCCATTGCTGCCCATAATAAGCGGCTGCATATACCAGCTTTATGTTTGGAATTTTGTTTTTTTACAGTTTCTCTTTTAATTGATTTAAGTTGTGTTTTGCGCTGCACCAAATCTAAAACCTGCCGCATACATCTTTTCACAGTTAACAAGGCCTCTGCCTGAAGCTGTGAGACTTCCTGTGATTCTGCCTTCTTTTTCACCTGTCTCCTTGAATTCAAACAAAGTGTTAAACTCAATTTCCCCTTTATTAATTCCTTTAATTTCCACAATCTGTAATACTCTCCTCGTCTTATCCCTGAGCCTTCCCAGATGCACTATAATATCTATCGCAGATGACAACTGCTGGCGAATAGCAGATACAGGCATATCCATTCCCATTAAAATCATTGTCTCAAGTCTTGCAGCCATATCCTTCGGACTGTTTCCGTGTCCGGTAGATAAACTTCCGTCATGTCCTGTAGACATAGCCTGAACCATATCCAGGGTTTCCTCCCCTCTGACCTCCCCTACGATAATTCTGTCCGGGCGCATTCTGAGGCTTGCTCTTATCAAATCCCTTATTTTAACGGCATTTTTTCCTTCTATGTTTGCATCTCTCGCCTCAAGCCTTACAAGATTTTCGACATGATCTATCTGAAGCTCGGCTGAGTCCTCTATTGTAATAACCCTCTCATCCTTAGGTATAAATCCTGAGAGCGCATTCAGAAAAGTAGTCTTACCGCTCCCTGTCCCTCCTGATATAAATATGTTATATTTTGCTCTCACGGCGTATTCAAGAAACTCTGCCGCCTCCCTTGTAATTGAATTCAAACCTATAAGCTTTTCCATTGTCAGAGGCTCTCTGTAAAACTTTCTTATTGTTATAACAGGGCCATTCAGCGCGACAGGCGGAAGTACTATACTCACCCTTGAGCCGTCTCCAAGTCTTGTATCAGCGATAGGTACAGACGCATTGACAATTTTATTTGAAAGAGCTGCTATTTTCTGGGCAATATCCTCCAGCCTTGTCTCATTTTCAAATGTTTTGTCCCAACGCGTAATTTTCCCGTCTCTCTCAAGAAAAATGTCACTTTGTCCGTTAATCATTATCTCTGTAATGGTATCGTCCTCCAGGAGCTCCTGAAGCACATCCAGTCTTCTAATTGCATTAAATAAAGTTTCCTCCAGCTCCTCCTTTTCCCGTATGGAAATCATATATAATCCGCTTTCTTCCTGTACGCACTCTCCTATAATGTTTTTTAACTGCACATCATCTATTTCACCTGTCATATCAAGCCTGTCATATACCCTTTTCTTTATTCTTTCAGAATACTCTCTGAGCCCGTTTTCTGAACGCTCTTTCTCCATAACTCACCCTCTCTGTATGTACGTCAGATATTATTCTTTTCCAATATTTTTTTTACAAAACGATACATGCCTCCGATTTTTATTTTGTTCCAGAAATCAGTATCAATACCGCTCTCTCCCTCTGGAAGCCTTACTTTTTCAATATATCCCAACACCTTTGTCAGACCTATACTGCAAAAATACGTCTCAAACTCAAAAATCTTTCTTTCCGATAAGTAATCGTTTTTTATCGGCATAAATATAGAAGTGCAGCACTCCATAAGACGCCATGGCTGCCTCAACGCCGATGATAAGTCGAGTACAACCGTCTCATAGTGACCGCCTTTACCCGCACACTCAACAAATGCCGCCATTTCCTCCGGCTCAATGTATGAAATATCCTCAGCACACATTACGGGAGGTATATAATCCACCCCTTCAACTGTCTGAATGGTCTTGAGTATCTTATCCTTCGCCGCCTGCTTTCCCTGCCTGAAATAATACAAAGCATCCGATAAAGTGAGGTCATCACGAGCACACAGAATTTCATCCAGTCCGGAAAACTCTTCAAAATTAATATATAAAACCTTATATCTCTCGCTCAAAACCTTTGCCACATTCAGAGAAAACGCCGTCTTAGGCACAACATTCACCGGAGAGTAAACACCTATAATATCAATAGTATCCAGTCTTCCTTTAGGTCTTAAATCGCTGTGCTCAAGCACCTCACGGTATATGATATCCATTGGCTGATACCTGTACACCGCAACCGCGTTATCCCCAAATCTCAGATTATCCTGCTGCTGTTCCTCAGTAAGTACTATAAGATTTCCCGAATAAACATCCCTGAGCTCATCAAAGTATCCTGCCTCACTGACCATTGCAACCGCCGGTTCATCCTCCGAAAGGTATCTCTCAAATGCGTCTCTCTGCGTAAACAGCTCAATATTAAACTGCTGATTTGCTTTCCTGCTCATTGCGTTCATAAGCCTTCTCGCGTAATTCTGATTATTGTCATATATGGCACATGTCCTATTCAACATCTAACCTCCCATAACACTCTTTCTGATAACTAATGCCGCACACGCTGCCGCCATGGCAGCGCTGAAATGTATGCAGTGAAGCCTGAAACGCCCGCACTGTTTTTCCTGACAGCGTCCTCTCAGAATTCCGCAAATGCCGGCTGCTCCTGCGAAAACAAACGACCACATAAGCATTTCACAGACACAGGACACTCCCAGCAGAAGTCCGCACACAGCCGCCAGCTTGACGTCACCCGCTCCCACAGCACCGGTAAAATATGCTGTGAGCATAATCACAAACCCCGCAGCACCTCCAAATATATATCTGTCAATTCCTCCTTCCACACTTCCCTCAATTCCTGTAATCACACATGACACCGCAAGTCCGTAAGCTATAATTTTATTAGACACCTTATATCTTCTCAAATCGTCAATTACAGCCGCAGTCATAATTACCGCCAGCACTAAAATGCGCACTGTTACCCAAAAATACATACTCCTCCTAATTATATAAAATTTTTAATTGTCAAAATCTCTAAGTTATGTTTAATCGTTAAACTTTAAAAACGGGATATAATCAGATATGCAGATATTAAGACGCATACAGTACAGACTTCCGTAATATACGGATGTGTAATAACAGGATCAGAAATAGTTTCAGCAAATTGTATTCTTATTTGCTGTATATGTATAGTATCACTTTATATTTTAAATGTCAATACTATAAAATATATTTTTAAGCAAAATATATTTCAGATATTATTTAGCTAAAGACTCAGTCAAACCTAATTGCCGGAATTAAAACACTGACTTTCCCTGCATATAAACAATACCGCGCTGCAAACAGCGCGGTATATATCCTGCCGCCAAAAACGGCATCGTGTTCACTTCTGCCGGCTTTATCCGGCATGAATATTCCCAAAACCTTAATATTTCTCAACCTTAATTTTCCGTCCATGATAAAAACCGGCCCATCCATCGCCTTTAATCAAGGTCTCTTGTGAAGTATCTGTATAGTTGAGCTGATTTCTTCTTTTAATGCTTCCTTTTCCTTTGGAAGTTTAAGCATAATTTCACGCAAATCAGCCGTAACATGATCATTTCCGACTTTCTTAAGAGTCTCGCATGTTGCGGTCATAACATCATCCTCCCCGCAAGCAATCGCCGCATCTGCAAGACGAAGCAGAATATCTATACTGCTGCTGTCATCAGAGCATGCCAGAGCCTGCGCCAGAGCAACCTTTGTCTCCTGATTGCCGTGCACATATTCCGCAAGCCGCGCCCACTCCTTTTTATGTACTAGCTTCTCCATTTTTTCTTCGGGTGTCTTTTTTTCAAATAACATAATTTTTTCCTTCTTTCATAAAGTTATATTCTTTTCTAATATATAATTATACTCTTTGATTTTAAAAATACAATATACTATTGTTATTTTTTTAACACAATATATTTATTTACTTCTGATAGTTTTTGTTTGTATCTTTTTTATTTTTAATATTATTTTCGTTAAAATCACTCCCATTTTGTATAATTTCTCCATTTTTGGATATACTTGAACTAAAACAACAAACAACACTGCATCAACCGGATATATATGCAGATATGTCACCTTTGCATGTTGTCCGTATCAGAAAAAGATCAAAAATTATTTTAGGAGGAAAGGAGGTT
>CASFUI010000250.1 GCA_949297565.1 uncultured Eubacteriales bacterium | reverse complement strand
TCTAAAAGATACTTGCCACATGAGTATATCGATGCTCTGAATAATGATGACAGCGTGACGGATAAGCAGGCGGTAATAGACAGTGTGTACGGCATGTTTGACAGCTATCCGAAGGATACATATTACCCGTATTCCGCAGACGGCGATAAGGGTACTTATCTGTGGTTTTTAAAGCAATTTGTGGACGAGGCGCGCGAAAAGGGAGCGGTACCTGTATTTGTTACAGCTCCGGCGAGAACAGTTTTTGATGAAAACGGTGAAATAAAGGACGGAGCCGGACTTCACGGAGGCAGTAATTTTGCGTATATACGTGCTATGAGACAGCTTGGCGGGGAGGCAGGAGTGCCGGTGCTTGACTTATTTACTTATTCCTGTGAGCTGTATAAGAAAATAGGAAAAGATAAAATACACTGGATTACGTCTATAAAGAAAGGGAAAAATAAGGGGGTCTGGCCGCGCGATTTTAATATTGAGCTGAAAAAGCATGATACTGTGTCAGAGGATACACATTTTAACAAATACGGCGCGTTTCTTATGGCAAGGGGACTTGTTGAACAGATTGAAAAGTCTGAGTCCTCCCAACTTGTGCCGCTGAAAAGAGCGCTTGCAGAAACCCGTGCTGCGGTGAGTGAAACAGCGCCGGAGGGGCTTGAAGGAATTGTGCTATGAGAAATATAACGGAAAAGATTATCGGCGGAAGGAAATGTTTTATCTGCGCCATCGGTGAAGGCGATTTTTCGGTTGCTCCTGTTGTATATATGGGCGTGTCTGAGCGTGAAACCGGGAGTATTGCGAATATAATTGACGGACTTAAAAAGAGAACAGACAGAGCATTCATTATAAATGCATTTGAGAGCAGGGATTGGAATGCGGATTTTTCGCCGTGGGAGGCGCCGCCCGCGTTTGGCAATGAGCCGTTTGCCGGGCACGCGGCTTATACGCTAAGCTGGCTAAGACAATACGGTGTTTCGCAGACTGAAGCGGAATACGCCGGAGAGGATAATTGCAGAAAGCGTATAATTGCGGGGTATTCCCTTGCGGGATTATTTTCTCTGTGGGCATATTATGAGACGTATGAACAAAATCTGTTTCATGTGGCTGTGAGCTGCTCGGGCTCGCTTTGGTATCCGGGATTTAAGGAATATTTTGACATGCGGGTTGAGAGCGGAGCGCGCAGAAGTCATCCGGGATATATTTATTTAAGTCTGGGGGACCAAGAAGCGCGTACTAAAAACAGACAGATGTCACAGGTTGAGGCGATTACAAGATATGTGGATGAGAAGCTTGAAAAAGACCCGGGCGTGTGCGGACATATATTTGAGTTAAATCCGGGCGGACATTTTGCTGATAACGGGATTAGAATGGCAAAAGGTATAGCATGGGCGCTGGAACAGGAAAAGCTGTGATAATTTCCTTGAAATAAGATTATATCGGTGCTATTATTTGGGTTAGAAAAAACTAACTATGCGGCTGGCTGTCTGAGGATAATGCGAAATACACAGGCAAAACAGCGGCGGAAAAGAGGAAGATATGGGTACATATATTATCATAGCTGTTTTGGCAGTTATTGTTATAGCTGCTGTTGTCTCATCACGAAAACATTTTAAAGGGCAGGGAGGCTGCTGCGGGGGCTCGAATGATGTCGGCTCTGAGCACAAGAAGCTGACAGAGCCCAAAATCGGAGAACTGCATGTGAACATTGAAGGAATGCACTGCAAAAACTGTAAGAACAGCATTGAGCACGCGGTCAACAAATTTGACGGAGTTGTGTGTCATGTGTCTCTTAAAAATAAAATGGCGGTAATTGAGTACAGCGGAGAAATCTCAGAAGAAAAAATAAAAAATGCAATAGAATATCTCGATTTTAAGGTTACGGGGATAGAAAAGGTTAATAACTTAAATGTATATAAAACTACATATAAATAAGAATTTCGGGAGGTTATAATGACAGAGAAGGAAAAGATGTTATCAGGAGAGCTTTATGATGCTAACGAACAGGGATTAGTTGAAGACAGGCTTAAGTGTAAGGACTTGTGTCACGAGTATAATCAGCTTTTGCCCTCAAAGGTAAACGAACAGGAGGCTCTGATTAAAAAAATTTTCGGTAAAACAAAACAGCATATTTGCGTCACAGCCCCTTTCTGGTGTGATTACGGATATAATATAGAGGTTGGAGAAAAATTTTATACAAATCATAATTGTGTAATTCTTGATGCGGCTAAGGTAAAATTCGGTGATAATGTATTTATTGCGCCTAACTGCGGATTTTACACAGCAGGTCATCCGATTGAAGCAAAGACGAGAAATCAGGATTTGGAATACGCGTACCCTATCACTGTGGGAGATAACGTGTGGATTGGCGGAGGAGTGCAGGTTATGCCGGGAGTTACCATAGGAAGCAATGTTGTGATTGGAGGCGGCAGCGTGGTCGTAAAGGATATTCCGGATAATTGCGTAGCTGTGGGTAATCCGTGCAGAGTTATAAGAACGATTGTAGAGGAGGACAAATGTCAGATATAAGGCATGTGTCGTCAGAATATGGAATAATTGAATATGAGCTTGTGAGGAAGCAGGTAAAGAATATTAATCTGAGGGTAAGGCGTGACGGCTCAGTGTCCGTGTCTGCAAACAGACGCGTGCCGGTCTCATATATAGATGATTTTGTGGCTGGAAGAGGCGCCTTTATAATGAGAGCGCGGGAAAAGTACAAAAAACAGCGCGAGAGTGAAGGAGCCTGTCAGCAGGAGCTTCGGCGCAGTTACAGCAAGGAGGAGCTGGCGGAAATAGTTAAAGTGTGCGATGAGATATATCCTGTTTTTAAGGACTACGGCGTTGCATATCCGGTTATTAAATTCAGAAATATGAAGACTATGTGGGGCAACTGCCGTCCGGCGCGCGGAATTATAACGCTTAACAGCCGCCTTGCCGACAAGCCGAGAGAGTGTGTTGAATATGTGGTGCTGCATGAATTTGCACATTTTATATATCCAAATCATTCAAAGCAGTTTTATGAGCTGGTGGAGATGTATATGCTCGACTGGCGGGAGAGGAGAAAACGTCTTAACGGAAAATAAGCGAAGCACCGCATTGAATATTAAGGACAGTGCGGCTATAATATTTAATTATTTATAATGGAGGAAAAAATGGGAGAACGAATAATTAATGCGGCAGTTCTGGGAGCCGGAACTGTGGGAAGCGGTGTGTATAAGCTGGCGAAATTAATGGAAGAGGACATATTTCACAAGACCGGTGCAAGGCTTGTTATTAAAAAGATGCTTGTTAAAAATATAAATAAAGAGCGTGAGGGAATTCCGTCAGACATTTTGACAGATGACTGGAAATCTATTATAGAAGACGGAGATATAGATATTATTGTTGAGCTTATGGGCGGCATTATGCCTGCAAAGACATATATTCTTGAGGCTATTGCGGCCGGAAAACAGGTAGTGACGGCAAATAAGGATTTGCTGGCAGAGCATGGAGAGGAGATCATGTCGGCGGCAGATTTAGCCGGAAATGATCTTCAGTTTGAGGCGGCGGTTGCCGGGGCGATACCTATTATACGTCCGCTCAAGCAGAGCATGGCGGGAAATCATATCACAGAGGTAATGGGTATTGTGAACGGAACTACCAACTATATCTTGACAAAAATGACGGAGAGGGGTATGGACTATACAGATGCATTGGCTGAGGCGACAAGGCTTGGGTA
>CASFUI010000249.1 GCA_949297565.1 uncultured Eubacteriales bacterium | reverse complement strand
CCGATAATATCCATGTTGATTTGATGCTTATAAGAGAAGATAAAACTCCGGTTATATGGAAAAACGTGCGATGCAGTATGATGACATTTGATTCAAGAATGCATTATAAGGTTACGGCATTTGCGGAGGGATATGAGGTCAACAGAAGAGAAGCTTTTAGAGTATTCGTGGGAAAAGACGGAGTTGCACAGCTTGGCATGAACAGAAAAGCTGAGAATGTTATTGTCAAGGATGTGAGTGAAAACGGTTTTTCGTTTATATCTTCTGAGAATTTGGAGAACTCTATAAATTCTCCGGTCAGACTTGTGTTTTCAGATATGGAGCTGAATTTTAGCCTGATGGGAATTGTTGTAAGAAAGGTTGCAGTCGATGATAAAAAGAATTTATACGGTTGTAAGCTGAGTGTCGATAACCATGCGCTTTCGAGATACATAAATGACAAACAGAGGCAGCTTCTTTCCAGTGGCAGCGGCAGAATAAGCGATAAAACTGTCGAGATGTTTAAGGAGTCGATGGAAAGCGACAGAAGAGAAGCTCTAAGAAAGAATTCTTCAGGGCAGAAGAACAGTTCAAAGCACAGATATTTAGGAATATCACATGGGCGTGATATAAATGATGTGGATAAAAAGGAAAGACGTGATGTGTTCAAAATGAGACATATGGGGAAGAGGGTGTGAGATTGATGGACGATAATAAAATGCGGGAAACTATGGAACAGTCTCTGAAAAAGCGCTCACAGAAGACATTTGAAAAGACTAAAATATGTCCGTTTTGCGGCAACAATATGAAATATATATACGGTGAGATGTATGAGTGCCCGGGCTGCGGACGAAAGGAACTGACGGATTTTGGTAAGGTAAGGCGTTTCCTTGACACAAACGGTCCCCAGCCTGCTATAGTTATATCAGATGCAACGGGCGTCAGTCTCGAAGTTATAGACGGTTTTTTAAAACAGGGAAGAGTTGAGATACCAGACGGCTCCGAGGTATACATAAAGTGTCAGAAATGTGGAACTGATATTCGATATGGAAGATACTGTCCTGAATGTATGATGCAGATGACTAAAAATATAGGTCAGGCGCTCTGGTCGCCGGAAATGGGAGAAAGACCTCATAATAAGCCTGATATGTCAGGGCGGATGCATACTCTTGACAGGGATAGAAGACGTTTTAAGGACGGTAAATCAGACAAAGACAGCAAGATTAAAAGATAGACGCATCGTTTTTATTCTATAGGAAGTTCAAAGAACTTTCCTATAGAATAAAAATGTTCCGCAGGCTCGCAGATGCGCGGAAAGGTAATTATTCTTTCGAATCCGCGCCTCGCGAAAGACTTCGCAGGCGAACTCTTTATTCCATATGGCTTACGGGTTTTATCGTATCGCTCGCTGTATTGTATAAAAATCAACTAAAATAATGAGGTATAAGAAATGGAGCAGCTCAGTGTTAAGGGCAAATATATTTATAAGGGCGATGAGCCATTTTTTGTGCTTGCAGATACAGCATGGCTGCTTTTTGACAAGCTCGAAGACAAAGAAATAGAGTTGTATTACAAAAATCGCAGAGGTTTGGGGTTTAATACAATATTTGCGGTAGCTGTTTATTCTGATCCGCGGTTTGAAACACAGGACGGCATGCCTCACGGCAATAAGGATATAAACAGTTTGGATTATTGGAATGCTATTTCACGAAATATTGATGTTGCAGAAAAATATGGGTTATATGTTGCGCTTTTGCCGGCATGGGGCTCGTTTGTCAAAAAAGGTTACATAAACCGCGATAATGTGCAAAAATACGCTGATTTTTTAGGCGATTTTTTTAAGGACAAACAAAATCTGATATGGGTTATCGGAGGAGATGTGCGCGGAGATGCTAATTTTGAGGTTTTCGATATACTCGGAGGAACTCTTAAGAGGTATAACCACGAGAGGCTTATAACATATCATCCATTCGGAAGAACAGGGTCATATCTATGGTTTAACGACTGTCAGTGGCTTGATTTTAACACGTTTCAATCGGGACACAGGAGATACGATCAGCTCAAGCTAAACGTGTGGGACGACAGTGCGTCAGATGAGGACAGTTTCGGCGAAGATAACTGGAGATATGTGGTTAAAAACTTTTCATACGCACAACCGAAACCGTGTATGGACTCCGAGCCTTCATATGAAGGAATTGTGCAGGGACTGCACGATTTTTCTCAGCCTTATTGGGAGGCACGCGATGTGCGCCGCTATGCGTACTGGAGTGTTTTCGAGGGAGCGTGCGGATTTACGTATGGTAATAATGCGGTAATTCAGTTTTACCGTCAGGGAGAAAGACGCGCATACGGAGTGCGTGAAACATGGCTTGAGGGGCTTCATGCCTGCGGAGGCTCGCAGATGCAGTACCTTAAGTCAATTATGGAGAGTGTTGACTTTGTCAATGGAGAGGCTCATCCCGAATATGTTTTAAATCAAGGCGAAAAATACCACCGCACAAGTGTTTTTGCGGGCAGGGATTTTGTTTTATGCTATAATTACTGCGCAGACACCATAGAGCTTTGCCTCAAAGATTACATCGGCAGGACGTTTGACGCGTATTGGATTAATCCTGAAAACGGCAGCAGAAGCTATATAAATACATTTTTG
>CASFUI010000248.1 GCA_949297565.1 uncultured Eubacteriales bacterium | reverse complement strand
GTGATAAAATGACGCCCGGAAAAGAGCGGGGCAGGGCTGTACGACTGCTGTTTCTTCTGAGGCGGTGCACAGTGTTTTTTGCACTGATTGCCTGTATTGTCACTGTCTGTATGATTCTGTTTTTAAATCTTATGGAGAAGAATACGGGAATTGAACTGGAAGAAGACGGCATTAAACAGGCTGCTGTAATCACCTTTGCCAACGTGGTGCTGATTACTGTTATATGTGTTGCTGTTGACGGTATCAGGAGAAAGATTATGATAGGACGCCCTGTCAGGCGGATAATAAATGCGGCTGAAAAAATCATGAAGGGCGATTTTTCGGTGCGCGTACAGCCTGTACTTACTCCTGATGACAGGGACGGATTTAATATTATTATCGAATATTTTAATCGAATGGCGGAAGAATTGTCGGGGTTAGAAACGCTTCGAACTGATTTTATCGCCAATGTGTCACATGAACTGAAAACGCCGCTGGCAGTAGTGCAGAATTACGGAACTATGCTGCAGCAGCCCGGACTGACGGAAGAAAAGCGCATTGAGTACGCTAAGGCTATTACTGACACATCACGGAAGCTTGCGGATTTAATTATCAATATTCTGAAACTTAATAAGCTTGAAAATCAGCAGATTTATCCCGAAAATCATATATATAATCTTGGCGAGCAGCTTTGCGAATGCCTGCTTGATTTCGAGAGCGTGTGGGAACAGAAGAAAATTGAAATATTTACGGACATAGAGGAAGAGGTTTTTATTGAAACCGATGCCGAGCTTATGTCTCTGGTATGGCGAAATCTGTTTTCAAATGCCATGAAATTCACTGAGCCGGAAGGGAGTGTTTATGTGACGCTCAGATCTGAAAATGATTTTGCGGTTGTAGAGGTAAAAGATACGGGCTGTGGAATCAGTCCGGAAACAGGAAAACATATTTTTGAAAAATTTTATCAGGGCGATACGTCTCATTCTACACAGGGAAACGGACTTGGTCTTGCTCTTGTGAAGAGAGTTATGGATATTGTCGGCGGAGATATTTCCGTGAGCAGCGAGATAAAAAAAGGAAGTACTTTTACCGTGAGGATAAGGAGAAAAAAAGATGAAACAGATTAAAAAGTTTTTGCATATACTTTTATTTCCCAAAACTGCGGTTTTAGTGCTATGTGTTTTTATTGCGGCGGCAATGCTTATTTATACCTTCGGATTCTGCGGAGAAGACGGCATTTTTGCTTATATTTCTTATGCGTTTTCGGCATATGCGCTCGTCATTTTATGTTTGGGCTTTGTTCCCGCCATCAGGCGTATAAAAAGTTTTAAGCGTCAATTTGCAGATAAAAATAAATATTTTAATCTTTATATGCAGGATATTAATTTTAAAACAAGGATTTCGCTTTACTGCTCATTGACAGTTAATACAGTGTATGCGCTGCTGAAATTTGTTTCGGGTATTTTTTACGGCTCGGCGTGGCTGATTACGCTGGCGGCTTATTACGGGCTTCTGCTTACGATGCGTTTTTTGCTTCTGCGCCATGTTGGCAGCAGAGCAGGCGACCTGCGCTCAGAGTGGAAGCGATGCAGGCTTTGCGGGATTGTTTTGATTTTCATGAACATAATTCTGACAGGTATGATTATTTTGGTACTTCATCGGAATGAGGGGTTTATATACACAGGATATTTGATTTATGTAATGGCTATGTATGATTTTTATACAATGATTACGTCTGTAATAAATCTTGTGAAAAGCAGAAAGCACAACAGACCGGTGCTGTCAACAACAAGGGCTGTAAATGTAGCGGCGGCTTTAATTTCAATGCTTTCGCTGGAAACGGCGATGATAACTCAATTCGGTGACGAAAGCGATACGGTGTTCCGCCATGTAATGATTGCGTCTACCGGCGGCAGTATTTGTCTTATTGTATTAAGCATGGCTGCATTTATGATTTTGCTTGCCACAAAAAGCCTTAAAAAACTTCAAAACAACAGTTCAGAAGCTTAATGTCGGTTTTTAAAACAGAGAAATGTATATCCGGCAACTGTAAATGAAGGGAGATTTTAATTATGGAAGAAAAAAACGAGGTTTTCAATTATACTTATTCTGCCGCCGAGCAGGAGGAAATTAAAAACATACGTGAAAAATATGCCCCGCCCACACAGAGAGAGGATAAAATGGAGACGCTGAGAAGGCTTGATAAAAGCGTGACAAAACCGGGCATGATTGTTTCTCTTACAGTGGGAATTTTGAGTGCGCTTGTTATGGGGATAGGGATGTGCTGCGTTATGGTCTGGAATGGTGTATTTATCCAGGGGATAATAATAGGAATTGTCGGAATTACAGGTATGGTCGCGGCTTACCCTATTTACACACGCATTACCAAAAAGCGTAGGGAAAAGCTGGCACCGGAAATTATGCGATTGACGGATGAACTGATAAAGCATTAAAAGTGTACTCTGGTTTTTCATGCTTTGTGAGAATTTTTATTTTGTTAATAAGGGATATTCCGATGGTGGAGTATCCCTTATCTGTTGTTTATTAGTGTGTGTCGTTTAGCGGTCAGGCTGCTTCTTAGCACCGCAGTCGCAGTAGTAATAGTCAACGTAGGTCTCATAGTGGCTGCGGTCTTCTTCGTGTGTAACGGCTGGAATTATGTCATAAAGACCTTTAATGATAGCATGGTC
>CASFUI010000247.1 GCA_949297565.1 uncultured Eubacteriales bacterium | reverse complement strand
TTTGTGACGGAGAAGAAGCCCGACCGAATTGAGGTCAGATAGCTTTTCAACAGAAATAACGTCATATTTTGAAAAATCCAGTTTATTGATTTCATTAAGCTTTTCTTTTATATCCATATAGTCTCCATTTCTACTTTAGGTTTATATAATGCTTTGTAAGCTCAGAAATACGCCTAAAAGCTTCTTTGTTCTAGTAATCTATATTAACACATTTTCATACATATATCCAATATAATATAGTTAAATTTCAGCATCCCCGTATGCTTTGATTTTTCATGCGCCAAAATATTAATAAGACGAAAAAAGCTGCCGAAACCCGCAAAAAACGGATTCCAGCAGCTTTCAATACGATTTATTTAAAAAACCCTTTTTTCTTTAAATGTTTTTCCTCACCTGTGAGCGCCCTGTTATATGCAAGCAGAGCCTCTTTCTGTTCATTGTTGAGGCGCTGAGGAATATCTACGATAAGCGTTATATAGTGGTCTCCGCGTACCGCCTTATTTCTGAGCGTAGGCATTCCCTTTCCTCTCAGACGCACCTTTGTGCCTGACGCAGTACCCGGCTTAACCTCATACACAACTTCCCCGTCAACAGTCTTAACCCTGACCTCACCGCCAAGTACAGCCGTAGGATAAGTTATGACAACATCAGAGAATATGTTATAGCCGTCCCTCTTAAATACCGGGTCGGCTGAAATCATAACAGCTACCAGCAAATCGCCTCTCTGTCCTCCGTTTGTTCCAGGCTCGCCCTTTCCCTGAATGCGGACACACTGTCCGTCATCAATTCCGGCAGGTATTGTCACCTCAATAGTCTTTCTGCTGCTGATATATCCCGTACCGTAGCAGTCAGGACACTTATCCTTTATAACCTTACCTGTTCCGTGGCAGTCAGGACATGTCTGAACATTTCTCACCATGCCTAAGAATGACTGCTGTGTATAGACAATCTGACCCTTGCCGCCGCACTTAGGACATGTCTCCGGCTGTGTTCCCGGCTTCGCTCCGCTGCCGCCGCACTTAGGACACGGGTCTTTTAATGTAATATCAAGTTTTTTTGTTGTTCCTGTAACCGATTCCGCAAATGTAATTCTCACAGAGGCCCGTATATCAGCACCTCTCATAGGACCGTTGCTGCTTCGTCTTCTTCCTCCGCCGAACAAATCACCGAATATATCTCCGCTTCCGAATATATCGCTGAATATATCGCTCATATTGCTGTAGTCAAAACCGCCGCCTGCTCCGCCGTTCTCAAACGCAGAATGTCCGAACTGGTCATACTGACGGCGTTTTTCAGGGTCAGAAAGCACCGCATAAGCCTCTGACGCCTCCTTAAACTTTGCCTCAGCCTCTTTATCACCGGGATTGGTATCAGGGTGGTATTTCTTGGCAAGCTGTCTGTAAGCCTTCTTTAATGCGGCATCATCAGCATCCCTTGAAACACCTAAAACCTCATAATAATCTCTCTTATCCGCCATATTAACTCCATTTCTGCGCTGATGTCTGCGCACTTTAAATTTGTGCTGTCTCGCCAAAAACTGCACAGGGCTTATGCCCCATGCAGTCTGAAATCTTAAACATTAAACCTCTTTATAATCTCCGTCGACAACATCATCGCCGTAAGGATTGCTTCCGCCGGCATTCGAGCCGCCGTTCATGTCAGGACCTGCGCCTGCTCCCATATCCGGGCCCGCGCCTGCCGCTCCCTGCTGTGACTCATAGAGTTTAGCAAAAAGCTTCTGAGCGCTCTCCATAAGCTTTTCCCTGGCAGCCTTAATCTCATCAACCTGAGAGTCTGTCATATTCTCAGCATCTGAGCCATCTACAAGAGACTTGAGTGCATTCAAATCCGCCTCAACAGCTGCCTTATCGCTTGCGTCAAGTTTGTCGCCTGCCTCTTCAAGAGCCTTCTGTGTCTGGAATACCATTGAATCTGCGTCGTTTCTCACCTCAATAGCTTCCTTACGTTTCTTATCCTGAGCTTCAAACTCTGCTGCTTCCTTGACTGCCTTATTAATATCTTCCTCAGACATGTTAGAGCCTGCAGTAATTGTGATATGCTGTTCCTTGCCTGTTCCCAAATCCTTTGCAGATACATTTACGATACCGTTTGCATCAATATCGAATGTAACCTCAATCTGAGGAACGCCTCTTCTTGCAGGAGGGATACCGTCAAGTCTGAACTGTCCAAGTGATTTGTTGTCTTTCGCAAACTGCCTCTCGCCCTGTACGACATTAATATCAACCGCTGTCTGGTTATCTGCCGCAGTAGAGAAAATCTGACTCTTCTTTGTAGGAATTGTAGTATTTCTCTCAATAAGTCTTGTAGCAATACCGCCCATTGTCTCAATAGAAAGTGAGAGCGGTGTTACGTCGAGAAGAAGAATATCGCCTGCGCCTGCGTCGCCAGCCAGCTTACCGCCCTGGATTGACGCACCTATCGCAACGCACTCGTCAGGGTTTAATGATTTGCTTGGCTCATGACCTGTAAGCTGTTTTACCTTATCCTGTACAGCAGGAATTCTTGTTGAGCCGCCTACAAGCAATACCTTTGAAAGTTCTGCTGCTGTGATGCCCGCATCGTTTAACGCGTTCTTTACAGGCTCTGCTGTTTTTTCAACCAAATCATGTGTAAGCTCATCAAACTTTGCTCTTGTCAGAGTCATATCAAAATGCTTTGGACCTTCTGATGTAGCTGTGATATAAGGCAGGTTGATATTTGTCTGAGTTGCGCTTGAAAGCTCCTTCTTTGCCTGCTCTGCCGCAACCTTTAAACGCTGGAGAGCCATTGTATCCTTAGAGAGGTCTACGCCCTCCTTAGCCTTGAAATCATCAAGCATATACTGTGTAATTCTCTCGTCGAAATCATCACCGCCGAGTCTGTTGTTTCCGGCTGTGGCAAGAACTTCGATTACGCCGTCGCCGATTTCAATAATAGATACATCGAATGTACCGCCGCCCAGGTCGTAAACCATAATCTTCTGCTCTTTCTCATTGTCAAGACCATAAGCAAGAGCTGCAGCCGTAGGCTCGTTTATAATTCTCTTTACATCAAGTCCTGCAATCTTACCTGCATCCTTTGTCGCCTGTCTCTGAGCGTCGTTGAAGTAAGCAGGAACAGTGATAACAGCCTCTGTAACCTTCTCTCCGAGATAATTTTCCGCGTCAGCCTTTAACTTCTGAAGAATCATGGCTGAAATTTCCTGTGGAGTATATTTCTTTCCGTCTATCTCTACT
>CASFUI010000246.1 GCA_949297565.1 uncultured Eubacteriales bacterium | reverse complement strand
TAAATAATATGTGGATTTATGTGTGTATAAATGATATACTAATAATACATTGGGTGGATAACCATACCCATATAAGCGGAAATAAATAACCGCTTCAAAAATAAAGAAGGAGGAGAGTTATGACAAAGAAAAAAGGCAGAAGAATAGGCGCTTTTATATTGGCTGTCATTTTAATTGTCGGGATGATGCCTATGGAATGGACAATAAAAAAGGCATCAGCTGCAGAGACGGTATATACATTCGATGCATCAACAGAGACGGCAATTACAACAGCTGAGAAGAAAGCAGCTATAGCTTCAGGCAAGTATGGAACTGACAGTTATTTCACATTATCTGGTACAGTCACAAGAGGCAACAGTAATACATACTCTGCAGAACTTGCAAAGGGAGCTTCAGATAAAGAAGGGGGAGCTCTTACGTTTACCGTAACAGGAACGGCAGATGTTGTTATTACGGCAACGAGCACAGGAAGCAGCAATACATCTGACTTATCATTGGTAGATGCTTCGGGCAATAAGATTGTTGCAGACGGAGCATCAGGTGGAAATAATGCAGTGTATGGAACAAGTCCTTCAACAGAGATTAAGTACACAAATCTGGCAGCGGGGACATATTCAATTATTGCACCAGAAGACAGTGAGTATAACAGAGGCGTCAGAATTTTAAGTACGACAGTTAAGGAGATTGCTGTAGAAGTTGTCACAACGGATTATACATTCGATGCATCAGCAGAGACGGCAATTACAACAGCTGAGAAGAAAGCAGCTATAGCTTCAGGCAAGTATGGAACTGACGATTATTTCACATTATCCGGTACAGTCACAAGAGGCAACAGTAATACATACTCTGCAGAACTTGCAAAGGGAGCGGCAGATAAGGAAGAGGGAGCTCTTACGTTTACCGTAACAGGAACAGCGGATGTTGTTATTACGGCAACAAGTACAGGCGGCAGCAATACATCTGACTTATCATTGGTAGATGCTTCGGGCAATAAGATGATTGCAGACGGAGCGTCAAGCGGAATTAATGCGGTGTATGGAACAAGTCCATCAACAGAGGTTAAGTATACAAATCTGGCAGCAGGGACATATTCAATTATTGCACCTACAGACGGTGAGAATAACAGAGGCGTCAGAATTTTAAGCGCAGTTGTAACAGAAACGACAGGGGGAGAAAGACCTCCAAGAGCTGATTGGTCAAGTGTTGCAGCTCCTGTTATAGGAGAGCCTAGCACGTCAGACGGAAAGATTACAGTACCTTTTACAATGACAGTTGGTTATGACGGAGCAGACAGTGTTGCCGTAACTATGTCAAATGAGGCCGGTGACGTTGTTGATACACAGAGCTATGCAAAAGATACGACAGGTGCAAGCGTTACATTCACACCTGATGCATCAGGAACATATACATTTGCTATTAAAGCTGTTCGTGAAGGCGAGACAGACAAGGTAGGAGCAGAGACAAAGAGCATTAGCTTTGTATTACCTTTAGAGAAGGCTGTAATCGGCTCAGTATACAGCAAAGGCAACGGAAGCATTGCAGTAGAGTGGAGTGCAGTTAAAGAGGCTGAATCATACGATGTAGAGTATACATCAGATGGTTCTACATGGAGCAAAGTTTCAGCCGGTCAGAATACTGAGGCAACAATTTCAGGACTTACAGTAGGTACTAAGTATACAGTAAGAGTAATTGCAAACAGAGGCTCAGAGAATACAGTTTCAGAGACAGCTGAGTGCACAGCAACACAGGAAGCTCAGCAGAAGTGGGGCTTTATAACATACGGCAACGGTGCAAGTTCATCTAAGGACAGCTACACAGGCTCAGCAGTAGACGGCAGCGTTACAATTAAGAGTGCAAGCGGAAAGATTGTTCCGGCTTCATATGACGGACTTTCATTCTACTATACAGAGATACCTGCATCACAGAACTTTACTCTGAGAGCTAAGGTTTCAGTTGATTCATGGACACTGTCAAACGGACAGGAAGGTTTTGGTCTTATGGCAGCAGACCAGCTTGGCGGTTCAGGCTGGAATAACTCATACATGGCGATTGCATCAAAGGTAGAGTACTACTGGAACACTGACACAAACGAGGTTACAACAGATACTTCAGCAATGAAGGTTACACATAAGCTTGGTATCGGCGCACAGGAAAAGACAGGTGTTACAAAGGACAATATAGATGCGATAGAATCAAATGATACAGCAACAATTAACGCAAACTTTAAGTCTACAATGTCACCTCTTGAGATGAGATACCCGGATGCAGGAAATGTTATAGGTAATGCTACTGCAGAGGTTGCAGGAACAATTGATAATCCTATTACAGAAATGTATCTGACAATACAGAAGAATAATACAGGTTATTTCATAACATATGAATCAGCAGACGGATCATATACAACTACAAAGAAGTACTATGATACGGAAGCACTCGAGAAGATTGACGAGGATACAGTATATGCAGGTTTCTTCGCAGCAAGAAACGCAACCGTAACATTCTCGGACATTTCTTTGACAACTATTGCACCTGAGGATGATGCTCCGGCAGAGGAGAGACCTGTTGAGGTTATAGCAGTTAATACAAATGTTCAGTCTGCAACAGCTACAGGCTCTGCTGACTATGAATTCTTATTCTCAGCAAACTGCGACGGAACTTTGAGCATTGCAGATACTGCAGGAAATTATATCGCATCTGATGTTGAGGTAAAGGCAGATACTCTCGTTAAACCTGCAAATGTAGTTCTCAACAAGGGTAAGAATGAATTTAAGGTTTATTTTACACCAAAGGAAGGCTACACACCTGGTGATTATCAGGTAATGGAAACATATGATACTATTGAGATTGCTCACACTGTAACATACAAGACATACGGAGAAGCAGGTCAGTCTATCTGGGTTGCTCCGGGTGCTACAGGTTCAGGAAGCAAGGAAGACCCAATGAGTATCTATGATGCAGTTAAGTATGTACAGCCTACACAGCAGATTGTGCTTAAAGAAGGTACTTATCTGCTTGACTCTACATTGAAGATTGCAAGAGGTATTAACGGTACCGAAGAAAACCTGATTTATATGATTGCCGATCCGGATGCAGCTACACGTCCTGTTTTGGATTTCCAGGGACTTTGTGCAGGTATGGTTATCGGCGGTGATTATTGGTATTTCAAGGGCTTTGATGTGACTAATTCTGCCGACGGTCAGAAGGGTGTTCAGGTATCAGGAAGCCACAATACGTTGGATATGATTAATACATACCATAACGGAAATACCGGTATTCAGATAAGCAGATTAAATACTACAGATACATATGCTGAGTGGCCTTCATATAACCTTATTCTGAATTGTACATCTTACGGCAATGCAGATGCAGGTTATGAGGATGCAGACGGATTTGCAGCTAAGCTTACAGTTGCAGACGGCAATGTATTTGACGGATGTATCGCTCACCACAATGCAGATGACGGCTGGGATTTATTTGCAAAGGTACAGAGCGGTGCAATCGGAGTTGTAACAATTAAGAATTGTATTGCATATGCGAACGGTTATCTTGAGGACGGAACAAATGCCGGAAACGGAAACGGCTTTAAGATGGGCGGCGACAGCATGCCTGGTCAGCATATACTTGACAACTGTATAGCATTCGCAAACAAGGCTAAGGGCATTGATTCAAACTCAGGTCCTGACATTAAGATTAAGAACAGTATTTCATACAACAATGGTTCATACAATGTTGCGCTTTACACAAATACTGCAAAGAATACTGATTATCAGGCTGACGGTATCATTTCTTTCAGAACAGAAGGTTTAGATATTTCTGAGAATATCAAGCCGGTTGGAACACAGGATACAACAAAGATTTACAAGACAACTAACTATTTCTGGGATGTTGCTTCCGGTACATCTGTTAATACTGAGAATGCTGCTGTTTCAGCAGACTGGTTTAAGAGTCTTGATTATTCAGGCATCTTAAACGGAGTGGTATCTGTTTCTGAGATAGCAAGAAATGAAGACGGAACAATTAACCTCGGAGATTTGTTTGCACTTACAGACAAGGCTCCTTCAGGCATTGGCGCTGACTTCTCTCACAGCAAGCTGACAGCATCAGCAAATCCGGTTGTGGGTGAATCAGTTCCTACCGGTGATTCTGCTCATGTAGTAATCTTCTTCACACTGTTGCTTATGAGCGGTGCTGCACTTGCAGGTGTATACTTCTTTGACAGAAAGAAGAGAAGACTTGTAAAATAATTTAATAATAAAAATTTTATCAATAGGCATCAGGCCTGTTGTGATAGAGAAAGACGCAGGGTATTTTTCCGGCGTCTTTTTCTTTTTGCTTGTTTTAAGTTAAAGCTGGGACGAATGCTTGATTTACAGCTTATTTACAATGAAAACTAATAATGTTATAATGAGCGAAAGCGTGTGTAATTATATATAGTGTGAAAAATTAGTATATATCTATTTATTTTATGGAGATGAAGGATTATGAAGGGCGGGAACAAAAATCAGCTTTACAGAATATCCGGAAAGCTTAAGTCGTTTATGATGTGGCCGGTATATATTGGCTTTATGCTAGTTATATTAATGATAGCAATGTATATCGTTAACAAATCCTGCGGAAATATTATGCTGGCTTTCATGCTGGTATATGCCGTTTTATATGCGTTTATGCTGTTGTACTTGAAACCCGGCATTATGCATGAAATGATAGAGTTTTCATCAAATTATTCGCAGATCCAGCACCAGCTGCTGTATGATTTGAGTATTCCGTATTGTCTGTTGGATAACAACGGCAGAGTTTTGTGGATGAACAAAATTATGCTTGAAAAGACAGATAAGAAAAAGGATTTTAAAAAGAATATACAGCTGATATTTCCTGAAATAACGCAGGAAGTTTTTCCGGCAGGGGAGGATGCGAAGGAACTCAGGCTTACATACAACAGCAGGGATTATCTGGTGGAGATGAAGAGAATATCGGTGGATTCCCTCACTCAGCAGGTAGATATAATTGAGACAACCCAGGATAATTCCTTTATTGCAATGTATATGTTTGATGAGACTGACATCAATATGTATATTCAGAAAATAAAGGACGAGTGTTTTGTAGCGGGACTTATCTATATTGATAATTATGAAGAGGCGCTGGAGAGCATTGATGATGTAAGGCGCTCGCTGTTTATAGGTTTGATTGATAAGCGTGTAAACAAATATTTTTCGTGCGGCTCGGCTATTGTAAGAAAGCTGGAAAAAGATAAGTATCTTGCGATTTTCAGATATAAATATCTTGAAAAACTTATGGCTGACAAATTCAGTCTGCTTGAGGATATAAAAAGCGTAAAAATAGGCAATGAAATGACGCTTACCCTAAGTATAGGAATAGGGACCGGAGCTAATGACTACGCGAAGAACTATGATGTTGCCAAATCGGCAATGGATTTGGCGCTTGGACGAGGCGGTGACCAGGCTGTTGTAAAGGACGGGGAAAAGACAATTTACTATGGCGGAAAAAGTCAGCAGATGGAGAAAAACACGAGGGTAAAGGTGCGTGTCAAAGCACATGCGCTCAGACAGATTCTTGAGCCGACTCAGACTGTGTTGATTATGGGGCACAGGCTGGCGGATATAGACTCATTTGGCTCGGCGGTCGGAATTTATGCCATTTGCAGAAGACTGGGAAAGAAAGCTCATATTGTAATAAATGATGTTACCAGCAGTGTAAAGCCTTTTATGGACAGATTTCTAGGCAGTGACGATTATCCTCGTGATATGTTTCTTCTGAAGGAGGAAGCTCCTGAATATGTAGATTCTCAGACGGCGGTTATTGTCGTTGACGTAAATAAACCTAAGATGACAGAATGCCCCGCGCTTTTGGATATATGCAGGACGATTATAGTATTTGACCACCACAGACAGTCAAGTGAGCCGATAACCAAAGCTGTGCTCTCATACGTTGACCCGTATGCGTCATCGGCTGCTGAGATGATTACAGAGATGATACAGTATGTTGAGGACGGAGTAAAAATTAAGGCGTTTGAGGCAGATGCCCTCTATGCCGGAATTAATATAGACACAAACGGGTTTAATAATAAATCAGGTCCGAGAACATTTGAGGCTGCGGCATTTTTGCGGAGGCATGGAGCAGACGTTACAAGAGTCAGAAAGATGCTTAGGACAGATATGGCGGAATACAGGGCAGTGGCACAGGCGGTAAGCCGTGCAACAGTATACAGAGACGCGTTTGCGATTACCATATTCGACGGCGAGGGTGTTGAGAGCCCGACAATAGGAGGGGCAAAAGCGGCAAATCAGCTCCTTGATATTTCGGGTATAAAAGCGTCTTTTGTTGTAACTTCATATAATGACGCTATTTATATAAGCGCACGCTCTATTGATGAGGTTAATGTTCAGCTTGTTATGGAAAAGCTGGGCGGCGGCGGTCATATGAATATAGCCGGAGCACAGCTTACAGAGTGTACTGCTGAGCAGGCTGTTCAGACAATTAAGGTTACATTGGATTCAATGCTTCAGGAAGGGGAAATATAAATGGAAGTTATTTTATTGCAGGATGTAAAAACTCTCGGGAAAAAGGGAGAAATAGTAAAGATTAACGACGGCTACGCAAGGAATTTCGTACTGCCGAAAAAGCTTGGCGTGGAGGCCAACGCAAAAAATTTAAATGATCTAAAGCTTGAGAAGGCAAGACAGGCAAAACAGGAGGCCGAAGAGCTGGCAGCGGCAAAAGAGCTTGCGGCAAAGATTGAGGAGAAGGCTGTCAAGGTAACGATTAAGACGGGCGAGGGCGGCAGAGTATTTGGCGCGGTTTCGTCTAAAGAAATTTCGGCTGCCGCTAAGGAGCAGCTTGGACTTGATATTGACAAAAAGAAAATGAAGCTGGAGGAAACGATTAAGACGTTAGGAACATATGAAGTTCCGGTTAAGCTTCACCGGGAGGTGACTGCGAAGCTTAAGGTCGTAGTGGGAGAAAGCAAATAATGGAAGATGCTGTAATCACCAGAATTATGCCTAACAGTCTTGAGGCGGAACAGTCGGTTGTCGGCTCGATGATAATGGATAAGCAGGCGATTATTACTGCAGGGGAAATTCTTACAACTGAGGATTTTTATCATAAGCAGTACGGCGTGATGTTTCAGACTATGGTTGAAATGAACAACGAGGGAAGGCCCGTGGACATTGTGACGCTTCAGGAGCGACTCAAAGAGAAAAATGTCCCTGCCGAGGTTTACAGTATTGAATTTATAAGGGATTTGCTGGCGGCTGTGCCTACATCTGCAAATATCCGTCAATACGCTGGCATTGTGAAGGACAAAGCTGTTCTTAGAAATATTATACGCGTAAATGATTCGATTGCTAATGAATGTTATGCGGGTACACAGAAGACAGAAGATATTTTGGCTGATACAGAGAAGAAAATATTTGAGTTAGTCAAAAATAAGGGCGATCATGAGTATGTGCCTATTGATAAGGTTGTGCTTGAAGCGCTTGACAAAATCTCGGCGGCTGCCAAAAACCGAGGCGCTGTAACGGGTGTTCCCACAGGTTTTAAGGATTTGGACGGGTACCTCTCAGGACTTCAGCCTTCAGACTTTGTTCTGGTTGCCGCGCGTCCTTCTATGGGAAAGACGGCATTTGTCCTGAACGTGGCGGAAAATGTAGCTATAAAGCAGGGAATTACTACTGCTATTTTTTCGCTGGAAATGTCAAATGTACAGCTTGTAAACAGAATGTTAAGCCTTGAGTCAACGGTAGACGCGGATAAGCTGAGAAAGGGCAGGCTTGATTCGAGCGACTGGGGAAAGCTGATAGAGGGTGCCGACAGTATAGCGAAATCACATTTGATAATAGATGATACGCCAGGTATTTCTATTGCGGAGCTTCGCTCAAAATGCCGGAAGTATAAAATGGAAAATGACCTGGGGCTGGTAATTATCGATTATCTTCAGCTTATGAGCGGAAGCGGAAGGACGGATTCAAGGCAGCAGGAAATATCGGATATATCAAGGTCACTCAAGGCTCTTGCAAGAGAACTGGATATTCCTGTTGTAACGCTTTCACAGCTGAGCCGTGCGGTTGAGCAGAGACCTGACCACAGACCGATGCTTTCGGATTTGCGTGAGTCGGGGGCTATTGAGCAGGATGCGGATGTTGTAATGTTTTTGTACAGAGATGATTATTACAATAAGGATACGGATATTAAGGGAATAGCTGAAATTATAATTGCAAAGCAGCGCAATGGTCCTATAGGTACAGTAAAAATGGCTTGGATACCTGAGCAGACGAGATTTGCAGATTTGCTTGAGAGAGGTCCGAGACCACAGTGAATAAGTGATGGCTAATTAAAGTTGTTTAAAACTAACGATATGACATAAAAAATCACAACGTATTATACGTTGTGATTTTTTCGTATGTAAACGAAAAATTAAATTTCCGTTACTGCGTCCTACTGTGGATTAGGAGCGCCTACTGGACATACAGATGCGCAAGCGCCGCACTCTACACATAAATCAGCATTAATTTCCATGTGTGATGCACCTTCGCTGATTGCCTCTACAGGACATCCTGAAACACAAGCTCCGCAGCTGATGCACTCATCATTAATTACATATGCCATAGTTTAAATCCTCCTTAATAATATATTCCCGCGAGCAACGACAAATATAACATGCAGACATGCTTATTTGACGGCTGACTCAAGGTTTAAATACCCTCGCAGCAAAATGCGGGATATTTGACTGTTATGATTATACGATATTATGAGATAAAATTCAACTCGAAAACTATGGAAAGGTTGGGAACTTAAGGATAAAAAATTTCAAATAATATCGGAAAAATTAAAAATATAAAATCAGGTTAAAAGTGGCAGAACAGATGTATTGACATTTTGGGGACTTGCCATTATAGTATACATACCATAATAAATTAGGAGGATTTACCGATGGCAAAGATAACTAAGGACACCACTATTGGTGAGGCTATACAGATTGATGCAGGGATTATTCCTATTCTTATGAGTGCGGGAATGCACTGTGTAGGATGTCCGTCATCAGCAGGAGAGACAATAGAAGAGGCAGCGATGGTGCACGGACTTGACTGTGATGCGTTGATGGAAGATATTACGAATTACTTGGAATCAGTTGGTTAATAAAATCTCCCGGTTATTTCATTTATAAAGAAATAGCCGGGAAATTTTTAGTTTGCTTTTAAATTTTTATGATTGTTTGTATAGCGTGGTTGCGTATGATACAATCAAAATGTTCTTTAAAATAGTGTACGCTGTTGAGAGTCATATTTTCTTTATTGCCGTATTCAGAGAGAATATTGCATGCCTTGTTAAAATTTGTGCTGCTGCATATGTTTTTTTCAAGAACAAGGAAATATTTCCCGGTTTTTCTATCTTTGTACAGCGAATTTTTATCGGAATATACCGCAGATACAACAGCCGCCGCATTTTCAAACGATGCAAAATCTTCAAATGAATATATACGTATAACAGGGACATTAGAGCTGTTATGGGCTTGTCCTTCCGCAGTGGTTGTGTTGGCTGAAGGGTTTACGGAAATAGAATCCTTCAGCGGAACAAAATTTCCTGAGGAAGCTGCGTCTGCATTTTTATTTAGATAGTCCTTAACCTTGCTGAACAGATTAATAACATCTTTTGCAGTCTGCGCGCTCGGAACAGAAAGACTGTCTGATGAATTGTCAAAGTCAGCAGAAGACATCAGCTCATCTGCAGCAGTAGGTGACTGCGTGCTGTCATCAGGTATTTCTTCTATTGATGAAAAATCATCAAAATCATCGTCAAAGGAATAGTAAGAATCGTCATCATCCTCTTCAGATGAAAATCTCGAAAATCGTGTATCCAGTTCTTCAGGGTCGTCTACTTTGGTGACTATAAGGACGATACATTCAGCGGAAACGGGAATAGCCTCTATCATTAGCGGAATATCCTCTGCATCAAAGCCGAGTTCTGAAGATGCCTGCTGCATCATATCCCTGAATAGAGCCTTTGCCTTTTCGCTTCCGTATGCGAGCTCGCTTATCTTGAGATGTCTTGAAGCGAGGTCCGCTTTGTTGAGAGTGCATCGTATTTGATTGTCGTTAATCTTTTCTATTTTCATATAATCACTTCCAATCTGGCAATCCATTATGATACATATTTTTGTGGATTGGTTGTAAAATAATAATACCCATTTTTCATGGATATGTAAAGGTATAAAGAGTATTAACAGAAAATATTTACTAAAAATTTATATTTAATATTGATTTTTCAAAAGTATTGTGATAATATAATAACTGAACTGATTAGTATTGTAGAAAGGAGGTTAATTATATATCTGATAAGTATGAGATTGAAAAGGTCCTTGCAAAGACACATCACTCGGTTGTATATCTTGTCAGGCATAAGCGTCTGTGTGTGTTGAGAGTAGCTAAGGTGGTGAACAAAGCCTGCGCTGACTATAAAAGAATTTTACATGAAGCCGATATTATAAAAAATCTTAAGTATTCCGGTATACCGATTATATTCGATATAGAGGAGGATAAAGATAGTATCTGCATTATAGAAGAATATATTTCTGGTAAATCTTTGTCTGACCTCATAGAATCCGGAGAAATTTCAGCGATAACCGATATTATAGAGATAGCATTTAAAGTGTGCTGCGTTCTGGAATATCTGCATAATTATGCCGGTATAGTGCATCTCGATATAAAGCCAGCAAATATCATTATAAGAGAGGGCAACAGTGCATATAATACAGATAAATTTGACATATGCGTCATAGATTTTGACAGTTCAGGTTTAATTGAGGACAATAATCCGGAGTCGTTGTGCGGCGGACAAGTGTCAGAGCAGATTGCGGCGACAAGCCGTGCGGGTTACGGAACACCAGGTTTTGCGGCACCTGAACAGTATTCAGGCGAGGGGAGCGTTGAATCAGATATATACAGTGTTGGAATTCTACTTTTGTATATGGTCTCATCGGGGCATATACGGTCTGTTGCAGCTGACGCAGATAAATTGTGTAAACTGCATTCAAAGTCGGTTGGTTCTGTTATTAAAAAGTGTATCAGACACAATCCGAGTCAGAGATATAAGTCCATAACATCATTAAAGAATGCATTATATAAAGTTTTAAAAAAATCATACAAAAATAAAAGTTTGATGTGTTTTATCGCTTTAAAGCTTTGTCAAAACATGAAATTGTACAGAGTATATAGAGCATTTTGCGAAAAAGATAATAAAAATAACAATATTAATAAAGTTCACAATATTTTTGTCGCGGGTACAAAAAGAGGGGTGGGTGTGACTCATTTCTGCTTTTGTCTGTCTTCTTTTCTGGCGAAAAAAGGTAAAAGTGTTGTATGTATAAGGCATGGTGACAGCCAGGACTACAGGGCAGAAAAAATTTCACGTAAAAAAAATACAGACGGAACATATAGCTGCGGCAGAATAAATATTCTGCCTGACTATAATGACGGGATTGTATGCGATTTATCTGAATATGAGTATCATATTCATGATATGGGAAGTGCTTATGCTTATAAAGAATTTCAAGGCATGAGTGAAGCAGAAGATATGTACAGTGTCCGGGAGGTCAGCGGCGTTTCAGACATAAGCGGTTTTGAAGGGGACACGAGGTACATCCTTGTAGGTGATTATGGTTACCGCAGACAGGATATGATTGTTATGGCAAAATCAGATAAAGAAACAATTATTTTTTTAAACCATGTGAGCGGCAAAGCGTTTTACGAGTGTGTAAAGAAACTGGGAAAAGAGCGCAGATGTTATAGATTTCCGTGTATGTATGAATGGGATGAGAAAAATGAGCTTTTTGAGGAGGCCGTAAATGAAATTTTTGAAACTGAAAAACAGCAATAAAAGATTTACGGCAGGAGAGCTGTATGCAAGACCTGTACTTAGTGTTGGAATAATAAGCGGGTGTCATGGAACGGGAGTAACGCACCTTGCGTTAATGGCAGCAAATTATTATGCCAACGGAAAGGGTTACAGGACTGCTGTGGCTGAGTGCAGTCAACATAAAGACTTTATGAGAATATGCGATGAGACAAATAATATGACTGAGGACATGCGGCATTTCTCATATGGCGGAGTTGATTATTGCACATGCTGCGGCGCAGGAGAGCTTTCACAGTTGTTTA
>CASFUI010000245.1 GCA_949297565.1 uncultured Eubacteriales bacterium | reverse complement strand
GACAATATGGAGATGCTTGACGCGCTTTCGCAGTCGTGGAATGATTTTTCAATGACGCAGTTTGTCAGGACAAGACTGTCGTTAAGCCAGATAGAAATGGCAGAGAGGCTTGGACTGGGAATAAAGAAATACAGAGAGCTGGAGAGGGAGACAATATATCCGGACGCGGAGACGCTTCTGAGTCTGTATAATATGTCAAATTACCAGCCGACGCTTTTTATGAATATGAGCGACAGAAAAATACAGATAATAAAAAGTATATGGTGTATATTCACACCCGCAGAAAAGGAAAAACTTCTTAATTATGCGGTGGCTTCAGCAAATATACTGGATTGAAAATATAAACATAAAGAGTTTGGCTTATGAGCCTTGTCAAAAGGCGCGGATTTGCAGGAATATCTGCATTTCCGCGCCTCTGTGCGCTAATATGGTATTTTATTATATTGGCTATATTGGAAATGATATGCTTTCGTCAGACGGGCTCGATTTTTATATAACCGGACAGACTGCTTATATATTCAGCTCCTGTTACGGCATGACCAAGCTCATACAGAGAACTGTTTGTGTTATAATCACCATAAAACATTACGACGTCTCCCCAATGGGCGTAATAAGCCAATGTTCCGGCTCCTGTATTTGCCGCAGGAGCATCTGTGACGTCTAATTCGTCAGGATAAAATATTTTTTCATTATTACTGTAATTTTCCACTTCAACCGTGAGAGGAAGCTGGTTGTACAGCTCAAGTGCCGCTGTGCTCTCATTCAGTTCAAATACAACAGTATTTCCATTGTCGTCCTGAACGCGAATTTGCCTGTTGGTTGTCTCGTTTGTCATTTCACTGTTATCCTCCTTGTTCTGTGATGTATAGCCTATTTCGTTAAGCCATTCAAGAACACTTTGCTGTGACTGCGATACCTCAGGCCGATAAATTCCAAGTACATTTTCTTCAATAGTACAGTCTTCCGGCAATGACGCAGTGATGTCCTTGACGCTGTTTGCCAGTCCGCCGGTACCGTGTGTACAGAAAAGTACAATTTTTTTGCCTGAAAGGTCATATTCATCAATAAAACTCAGCAATGCCATAGGACAGCTGTACCACCAGTTAGGGTAGCCGATAAAAACGGTATCGTATTTTTCCATATCTTCGACGTGTGTGGAAAGAGCGGGACGGGCATTTTCGGCTTTTTCATCTGCCGCACGCTCAAGGCACTCGTCATAATTACTGGAATATGGCTCATTAACTTTAATTGAGAAGAGGTCTCCTCCGATTTCCTGCTGAATCCACTCTGCAATTATGGCAGCATTGCCCGGAGCGAGCAGGCTGGCAGAGGTTGTTGCATCCGTATCTACATTATCGGGATTTTCCACAACAGTGTTGTCTGCCCAGGTGAAATACGCAATCAGTGTTCCGGTATCGGAAGAGGTCTGTGTGTTGGAAGCGGACTGCTCAGAGGAATTTTGCGATGCGGCACTGTTTGACTGAGTGGCGGTCTGCCCCGTGTTATTGCTGTCTCTGCCGCAAGCCGACAGTGATATAATAAATATAACAGCTAATATACTCAAAAAGTATCGTTTCATTTTTTAACCCCCTTTTGCCTGGATATTTTTATAAAAAACTCACGAATATAATAAATAATCCATATCCAAAATCCCATAATTGCCGTGTAATCCAAAAAGAACAGAAACAGAGGCTGTTCCATGTCAAAAAAGACAAAACGCTTTTTTAACAGCATATAGGACAGTAAATCATGTTTTATAAAGGCTGTCAGACCGTAACATGCAATTAATAACGCAGCGCCGCGCAGACACCAGCGAAGAATATCCGGCAGCCTGTTTTTTCCAACCATTTTTTTAATCATTCCGAGAAGCATTCCCCAGTGAAGCCCTAAGTGAAGCGACATAAGAACAAAGCCCCAATATGAGGAGAGCATATGAAGTGTTCTGGCATATGAGGTCATTCCTCTAATCCGTATAAAATCAAATACATAGCGTGACAGGATTATTCCGCTTACCATCAGACCTATCATGCAGATAAAAGTTAAAAAATTTACAGCTGTCTGTAAAATCCGAAGAAAGGAATACTTCCCATGAAACAGATTTTTGTACCATTTCCAGTTTAAAATGTGATGAAGTATAAAAAGTACGAACATTCCGCTTCCTATCCACTCATGAGCCTTTTCGCCTATTAAGAGATAGGACATGCAGGCAAGAAGCGCGGCAGTCATACATATATCAACAAGAATTTTAATTTTTACGCTTAATTTCATGTATGCTCCTTTTATTTACTGAATTAACCCAAGCTCTGTCAGCCATTCGCTCACCGCGTTATCCGGGTTTGACGCTGAGCCGCTTCCGATATGCAGACCATTAAGAACATCAGCGGAAGGCTCTAATTCTTTTATTGTATTTACAGTATCAGAAAGTCCGCTGCCTCCGCTTGTACAGAAAGGTGCGACAGTTTTTCCGGAAAGGTCATACGTATCGAAAAATGTATAAAGAATCATCGGCATATCACCCCACCAGTTAGGAAATCCGACATAGATTACATCGTATTGCTCTATGTTGGAAATGCTTCCTGAAATTGAAGGGCGTGCATTGCTGCGCTGTTCCGACTGAGCTGTATCAAGTACTGTGTTATAGTCATCGCTGTACGGAGTTTCAGGAATAATCTTAAAAATATCCGAGCCCGTCTGCTCTGCTATGGCTTCAGCAACATTTTCAGTGTTGCCGGACCACGAGAAATAAACCACGAGGGAATTTGCAGAATTTTCATTCTGATTAGTTTCGTTAGTGCTTTCGTTAGAATTGTCTGCATTGTCTGTTTCTGAAGCTGAAACAGATGATGAGCCGTTTCCCTGAGAAGAAGATGAGGAATTTTCATTCGCTGAATTGCCTGTACTGCCCCCGCATGCTGTTAAAGTAAAAATCAGCGATAAGATAATAATAACGGAAAATATTTTTTTCATTTTTAAAGCTCCTTTCAATAATTATCAATTTGAGTTATCTTTAAGAATTTCAAAGAAAATAAAAAATATAGGTGTTCAAAAAGAACACCTATATAATAAATTCAAATAAAACTTATGTCTAATGCCTATATTAAATTGTTAATTATGTCTAAAATGAATTTTTATTATTTTCCCAAAGCTGTTTTCTGGTCAACAGTCGTCTCTTTGTCATAGCAGCTAAACGCGCTGTCAACAAGCTCTTTGTCAGGTTTAGGCGTAAACAGGCTGACAACCGGAACTATAATCAGCCCCGCGAGCATTGCGATGGCTCCGCAGTTGATGGGAGACTGCATAATCGCAGGAAATGAGCTGTTAAAGAAAATATTTGCAAGCATCAGCACTGAGCTGAAAATAAAGCAAACCCAGCAGGCTGCTTTTGTCACGCGCTTTGAGTACAGGGAATACATAAACGGCGCGAGAAACGAGCCGGCAAGCGCTCCCCATGAAACACCCATGAGCTGTGCAATAAATGTTATAGAACTCTTATACTGTATCAGAGCCAGAATTGATGATATGGCAATAAATACAACGACAAGAATTCTTATGTACAATACCTGCTTTCTGTCGCTCATATTTTTTATAAAATTGTCCTTTAAAAAGTCAATAGTGAGCGTTGAGCTTGAGGCTATAACCAGAGATGACAGCGTTGACATTGATGCGGACAGCACAAGGATAACGACAAGTGCAATCAGCAGCGGACTCAAACCTGAAAGCATCGTTGGTATAATAGAGTCATATCCGTTTGCCGCAACATCTATTTCATCTGAAAACAGACGTCCGAAACCGCCGAGAAAATAGCTGCCGCCTGCAACGACAAGGGCGAATATTGTTGAAATTATAGTTCCCTTTTTGATGGAGGCTTCGTTATTTATAGCATAAAATTTCTGGACCATTTGAGGAAGTCCCCATGTTCCGAGAGAGGTAAGTATAACTACAAATAACAGGTTTAACGGGTCAGGGCCGAAAAAAGATGCAAATATGCCGGGAGTTTCTGACACAGAGGTGTCAGTGACTTCGGCGAGACCGTTAAGCGCCGCCATAAATCCGCCTTTGCTGCTGATAACAGCCGCCACGACTACCACAATTCCAAACAGCATTATAATTCCCTGAATGAAATCATTGATTGCCGTTGCCATATAGCCGCCGGCAATAACGTAAACAGCAGTCAATACTGCCATAAGTATAATACAGACAGAGTAATCTATGTTAAATGCCATACCGAAAAGTCTTGAAAGACCGTTGTAAAGAGACGCCGTGTAAGGAATTAAAAATATAAAAATAATGACAGAAGCGCCTATTTTTAAAGGCTTGCTTCCGAATCTTTCGCCGAGAAACTGCGGCATTGTAGCAGAGTCAAGATGCTGGCTCATAATTCTTGTGCGTCGTCCCAGTACGACCCAGGCGAGAAGAGAGCCTATTACAGCGTTTCCGATGCCTGCCCATGTAGCCGCGATACCATATTTCCAGCCGAACTGTCCTGCATATCCGACAAACACAACAGCAGAGAAATAAGATGTTCCGTATGCAAATGCAGTGAGCCACGGACCTACAGAGCGTCCGCCGAGCACAAAGCCGTTCACGTCTGTTGCGTGTTTGCGGCAGTACAGGCCAATACCTACCATAACCGCAAAATAGAGTACTAAAATTATCAGTTTCATTAAAAATCCTCCGTTCTTTTGTTTTTTGCTCCCCATTTTGGCTTTAAGGCCCTTGATTTACTCCTTTAAAGTTCAACACTTTAAAGAATTAAACAGATAAATTTTAACATATATGTCATTATCGGGCAAGCAAAATTTGTACATAATTACCAATAAAAAATAGTACATAAGTTCGATTTTATGATGTATAATAAAAGTCGTAAATAATATTATTTAATAAATTGCTGGAAGGAGACGAGGCAAAATGGCAAAACAAAAAATTTATATCTGCATTGATTTAAAGTCTTTTTATGCTTCGGTGGAGTGCGTTGAGAGAGGACTTGACCCTATGACAACAAATCTTATTGTTGCAGACCCTGAACGCAGCGAAAAAACCATATGCCTGGCGGTATCTCCGGCAATGAAAGCTCTCGGAGTCAGAAACAGGTGCAGAGTTTTTGAAATTCCTCACGGAATAGAATATATTACTGCACAGCCGAGAATGCAGCTCTATATTGACTATTCGGCAGAGATTTATTCAATATATTTAAAATATATTGCAAAAGAGGATATACAGGTATATTCCATTGATGAGGTGTTTATGGACGTCACGGATTATCTTAATATGTACAGGCTTACTGCGAGGGAACTTGGTATTAAGATAATGAAAGATATTTATGAGACTGTTGGAGTAAGGGCAACGTGCGGAATAGGTACTAACCTTTATCTTGCGAAGATTGCCCTGGATATTACTGCCAAGCACTCGGAAGATTTTATAGGCGTGCTGGATGAGGAGAGTTACAGAAAGACGCTCTGGCACCACCGTCCGCTGACTGATTTCTGGAGGGTTGGAGCCGGTATTGCAAAAAGGCTTGCACGTGCGGGAATTTATGATATGGGACAGATAGCCGAGGCTGACGAAGAGCTTTTATATGATATGTTAGGCGTTGACGCGGAGCTCTTGATTGACCATGCATGGGGAAGAGAGCCTGTGACCATTGCGGATATAAAAAGCTACACACCGAAGAGCAGCAGCATCACGAGCGGTCAGGTTTTACCGAGAGATTACGGACATGAGGAGGGGAAGCTGATTGTCAAGGAAATGGCTGATGAGATGTGTCTTGAGCTTGTAGAGCAGGGACTTGTGACAGATTCGGTTACGCTTTATCTGAATTATTCAAGGGCATATGGTATCGATGCGGCTAGAGGCTCGGTTTCTCTTGATTGTGCTACAAGTTCATCAAAGGAAATGCTTCCTTATATTGAAAAGCTGTATGAGAAAATTAAAGATAAGAATATTCCTATAAGAAAGGTTAGCCTCAGCTATAACAGGATTGCAGATGAGGCATACAGGCAGTATGGACTGTTTTGCGACATTTCGGAAATGGAGCGTGAAAATAAAGTGCAGCATGCTGTTCTTGATATAAAGAAAAAATTCGGCAAGGATGCTATTTTAAAGGGAATGAATCTTGAGAAGGGGGCGACTGCAAGACAGAGAAACCATCAGATTGGAGGACACAGGAGTGGGACGTAGTGCAAACAGACCTAAAATGAGCGTAAAAGAACGGGCTAAGCAGTTTATGCCGTTTTCGGCTCTAAAGGGATTTGAGGCAGCGCTCAGGGAAAAAGAGAAGGTTGTCGTTCCTCATGCAGAGCTGTCTGAGGAGCAAAAGGACGAGCTTGACTTCAGGCTGCGGGAGATTGAGGCGGGCGATATGATTACAATTATATATTTTCAGTCGGGAGAATATATAAAAAAGACAGGACTTGTATCAAAGATAGATACAAGCGCAAAGTATATACAGGTAGTAAATACTAAAATTGCTTTTGGAGATATATATTCTATGTAATATCAGCATTGGAAATGGAGTTGGAACTTTTTATTATTTTTGTATAAAAATAAGCACAATGAGAATAATAAAAACTGTAAATTGTACTAAATTTAATAATATGCAAAATAGTCTTGATTTTATATTGCTAAAATGTTAGTATGCTCTTGTCGGTAATTGTTACTTATTTATCAAAGTTGTTACAAATGCATTTTTTATCAAATGACAGAATAATTAAGAGTTTTTTCTGCATTGATAATCGGTTGCAAATTGAAATTTGAAAATTGCAAAGCAATTTGAAAACTCGTCTGCAACAATTTTTTATGATGCGTTTTGTATACAGTGTACAAAAAATTAAACAAGGAGGAACAAGGAACAATGGTACAGATGGAACAGTGGAACGGTTTCAAGGGTAGACTTTGGAAAGAAGAAATCAATGTTAGAGATTTCATTCAGAAGAACTACAAGCCATATGACGGAGATGAAAGCTTCCTGGAGGGACCTACAGAGGCAACAAATAAGCTTTGGGGCAGATTACAGGAGTTACAGAAAGAAGAGAGAGCTAAGGGCGGCGTACTTGATATGGAGACAGAGGTTGTTTCCGGTCTTACCGCTTATGGTCCTGGTTATATAGATGAGTCTATGAAAGATCTCGAGCAGATTGTAGGTCTTCAGACAGATAAGCCGCTTAAGAGAGCATTTATGCCTTACGGCGGTATTAAGATGGCAGAGGAAGCATGCAAGAATTATGGCTATGAGCCAAGTCCTGAGCTTCACAAGATTTTTACAGAGTATCACAAGACACACAACCAGGGTGTATTTGATGCCTATACTCCGGAGATGAGAAAGGCTCGTCACAGCCACATCATCACAGGTCTTCCTGACACATACGGACGCGGACGTATCGTTGGCGATTACAGAAGAGTTGCTCTTTACGGTATCGATTTTCTTATGGCAGAGAAGAAAAGAGATTATGACAACTGTGGATGCGGTACAATGACAGATGACATAATTCGTTTGAGAGAAGAGATTTCTGACCAGTACAAGGCATTGGCAGGTATGAAGAAAATGGCAGAAATCTATGGCTATGATATTTCTAAGCCGGCTTCAAACGCAAAAGAAGCATGCCAGTGGTTATATTTCGGTTATCTTGCAGCTATCAAGACTCAGAACGGCGCAGCTATGTCTGTTGGACGTGTATCTACATTCCTTGATATTTATATTCAGAGAGACCTTGACAACGGTGTTATCACAGAGAAGGAAGCTCAGGAGCTTATCGACCATATGGTTATGAAGTTCAGAATGGTTAAGTTCGCAAGAATTACTTCTTATAACGAGCTTTTCTCAGGTGACCCTACATGGGCTACACTTGAAGTTGCAGGAACAGGTATTGACGGACGTTCAATGGTTACAAAGAACGACTTCAGATTCCTTCACACACTTGAGAACATGGGACCTTCACCTGAGCCAAACCTTACAGTGCTTTACTCTTCACGTCTTCCTGAGACATTCAAGAAGTATGCTGCTAAGATTTCTGTAAATACAAGCTCAATTCAGTACGAGAACGATGATGTTATGAAGGTTACATGGGGCGATGATTACTCAATCTGCTGCTGTGTATCTGCTACTCAGACAGGTAAGGAAATGCAGTTCTTCGGTGCAAGAGCTAACCTTGCTAAGTGCCTGCTCTACGCTATCAACGGCGGTGTAGATGTTAAGAACAGAGAACAGGTTGGTCCTGCTTATAAGCCTATTACTTCAGAGTATCTTGATTATGATGAGGTTATTGAGAAGTTTGACGCTATGATGGATTGGTTAGCTGACCTTTATGTCAATACACTTAACCTTATACAGTATATGCATGATAAATATTACTATGAAGCTGCTGAGATGGCTCTTATCGATACAGACGTTAAGAGAACATTCGCAACAGGTATCGCAGGCTTCTCTCATGTTGTTGACTCACTTTCAGCTATTAAATATGCTAAGGTTAAGACAATACGTGACGAGACAGGTATCGTTGTAGATTACGAGACAGAGGGCGATTTCCCTAAGTACGGTAATGATGATGACAGAGCTGATGATATTGCTGTATGGCTTCTTAAGACATTCCTTGAGAAGATTAAGAAGAGACACACATACAGAAATTCAGAGCCTACAACATCTATCCTTACAATCACATCAAACGTAGTTTACGGCAAGTACACAGGTGCTATGCCTGACGGACGTAAGGCTGGTACTCCTCTTGCTCCTGGTGCTAACCCAAGCTACGGTGCAGAGCAGAACGGACTTCTTGCATCACTCAATTCTCTTACAAAGCTTCCATATGAGTGGGCATTGGACGGTATCTCTAATACACAGACAATGAACCCTGACGCATTGGGACACAATGACGAAGAGAGAATTAATAATCTTGTAAATGTAATGGATGGTTACTTCGACCAGGGCGCTCATCACCTTAACGTAAACGTATTCGGTAAGGATAAGCTCATTGACGCTATGGAGCATCCTGAGAAGCCAGAGTATGCTAACTTCACAATCCGTGTATCCGGTTACGCTGTTAAGTTTATCGATCTTACAAAGGAACAGCAGATGGATGTTATTTCAAGAACATTCCATGACAGAATGTAATAAAGGATATTAATAAAACGGGGGCAAACCGATTTCGGTTTGTCTCCGTTTTTTTGGTGCGCATGACTGCGAACTGGCAAAAAATTTTGGAGCTATACTGCAAAAGTAGACACAGATATGCGCTATCTGTTATAATAAAAATAATTGGAGCTGTCATATAGGATAACATAAAAAATCTAGAGTTGATGGTTGATTAGAAATAAAGTTAGGTTTGGAGCTATATAATAATTCATTAGTTTTTGTATTTATTGTAGAAGAAATATACTGTTATATTTTATCAGGAGGATAGTGAATATGGAGACAAGAGCATTAGAAGCCGTAAATAAAAAGAAAAGCGGATATAACTGCGCGCAGGCAGTTGCGTGTTCATATTGTGACATTGCGGGTATAGACGAGGAGACAATGAAAAATATTACGCAGGCGTTTGCCGTGGGAATGGGCTCAATGGAGGCGACCTGCGGAGCGCTTATAGGCGCTGCTGTAGTAATCGGGCTTGTAAACAAAAATAAGAAGGCTTCCTTTGCTGATGCAAAGACAATAATCACAAAGTTTAAGGAGCAGAATAAATCTGTTATATGTAAAGAGCTTAAAGGAATAGGGACAGGCGAGGTGCTGAGAGAGTGTAATGACTGTGTAATGGATGCAGCAATGTTTTTAGAGGAACTGCTCAGCGAAAAATCTGACTAACGTGCAGAAAAAGAGGAATTGTCAGTTATATTTTTGCTGAGAGCGGATATTATATACTTAATAGTGAGAGCTGTACTTAGAATTGGAGGGTATAATGTTAAAGGATTGGAATAAAATGGAGCAGCCTTCAGACGAGGAAATGGAGACACGGCTAAAAAAAGCAAAAGAGCGTCTGCAGCAGCAGCAGATTTTAATTATGCAGAAAAAACTGCCTGTATTAGTGCTTTTAGAAGGCTGGGGAGCTGCCGGAAAGGGCAGTGTTCTCGGAAAAATCATTAAAAATATTGACCCGCGCTTTTTTAAGGTTGCGGTCATGGACGAGCCGACTAAAGAGGAAAAGAGAAAGCCGTTTTTGTATCGTCATTTTGTCAAAATACCTGAAGCCGGAAAATTTGTATTTATGGACAGCGGCTGGTTAAGTGAAGTCACAAAACAGAAAGCTCTGGGAGAATTATCTGATGAGGATTATAAAAAAAGAATAGAGAGCATTAAGCGTTTTGAGCGTCAGCTTACAGATAATGGTTATCTGCTGCTTAAATTTTTCTTCCAGATTGATGAACAGGAGCACAGCAAACGCTTGCAGAAGCTGCTTTCGGATGAAAATACAAAGTGGCGTGTAAGCAAATATGATTTGTGGCAGAGCAAGCATTACAACAAAAGCATGGATATATATGAACAGTATTTATGTGATACCAATCAGTCGAGCGCGCCGTGGTATATTATAGACGCCGAGAGCAAAAAGTGGGCTCATCTGCAAATTCTGGAGATGCTCGTACAGGGAATAGACACCGCGCTTATGAACAGCGCGTTGGCTGTACCGCTTTTGCAGAATGCCTTTCCGTTAAAACAGATAGAAAAGCTGTCAGAGGTTAAATTGGATAAGACAATGACTGACAAGGAGTATGATACAGCGCTTGACAAGTATCAGAAGCGTCTGAATGAGCTGCACAATGAAATCTACCGCAAAAAAATTCCTGTAATCATAGCTTATGAAGGCTGGGATGCGGCAGGAAAGGGAGGCAATATTAAAAGAATTACAGAAGCGCTTGACCCAAGAGGGTATGAGGTGCATCCTATTGCCAGCCCTGAGCCGCATGAAAAGGCAAGGCACTATTTGTGGCGTTTTTGGAACAGACTTCCAAAAACAGGCCATGTAGCCATATTTGACAGGACATGGTACGGACGTGTCATGGTAGAACGTCTTGAAGGCTTTTGCAGCGAAAATGAGTGGCAGAGAGCGTATGTTGAGATTAATGAATTTGAGAAGGAGCTTGCGGACTGGGGTGCGGTAATAGTAAAGTTCTGGGTTCACATTGATAAAGATACACAGCTTGCTCGCTTTAAAGAGCGTGAGAACACACCGGAAAAGCGCTGGAAGATTACGGACGAGGATTGGCGCAACAGGGAAAAATGGGATTTGTACGAAGAAGCTGTCAATGAAATGCTCAAGAAGACAAACACAGCCTATGCCCCATGGCATATTCTCGAATCAAATGACAAAAAATATGCAAGGATTAAAGCTTTAAAAACAGTAATAGAGGCGATTGAGGAAAAGCTTGACAAACATTAATCTTTAAAATAATTTTTCTTTAAATAAATAAAATAAAACGTCTGAAATGCCGATATATAAAGCAAATGAAAATGTGGCAGATTTGTAAAATACTGCATGACGTTGCTTGCAAACTTATATAAAAGGAGGCGGTCGGCATGAAAGAGGTTGAAAAAGTTTATAACGTCACGAGCATGTATTTTTATAAAAACAACAGCAGCGGTGTAAAAAACAAAAGCAAGGTTTTTGGCAGTCTTTTTGCAAAATATGCCAAGGAGCGGGATAACGGACAGGAGAGCGGGAAAAAATCTTCGGAATATGATGTGAGCGAGATAGGTTTGGTGCTCAGGGACGCTGTTGACGGCATATTTGACCCGACAGACGGTATGACTGAAGAGGAAAAGAAAGAGTTTATTGATAAGCTTGAACGGAAAGTTAAAAACGGAGATAAGCTGACTGCTGACGAAATGCAGTATCTTCGCATTAACAATCCGGTTGAGTATGCTAAAATGGCGAGAGTACAGCAGCAGAGAGAGTCGCTTGAAACACAGCTTAAAAATTGCAGCTCTAAGCAGGAGGCACAGGAATTGTATACTGACGCTGTGGCGAGAGCAATGGGAGACAGCTTTGCACGCGGGGAGACGATAGCCGCGTATAACAATGTCTATGAGGAATTTAAGGAGTCGGATAAATATATGTCCTTGCCTCAAAATAAAAAACATTAAAAATAATATTTACAGAAACAGGCATTACAGGTCTAATCAGGCTTGTGATGTCTGCTTCTTGTTCTAAAAAGGAGACGGTAGATATGGAACTTCGCACACTCCGCTATTTTTTAGCGGCGGCACAGGAAGAAAACATCACCAGAGCAGCGGATATTCTGCATGTAACCCAGCCGACGCTAAGCCGCCAGATCATGGACTTAGAAAAGGAACTGGGGACCACATTAATGCTCCGCGGAAAAAACGGATTGACTTTAACAGATGACGGTATCTTTTTCCGTCAGCGGGCCGAGGAAATCGTGGAGCTGGCAGATCGTCTGGAGCAGTCTTTTGTAGAACGAAACGCGGATGTGAGCGGACTGATCGCCCTCGGAGCTTCTGAAGCGGTAGGAAGCCGTCTGTTTGCAAAGCTGATTAAGCAGTTTTCCGATAAGTACCCTTTGATCCAATTTCATTTGTACAATGAGATGGCGGATAATATCAAGGATCGGTTAGATAAAGGACTGATAGATGTCGGACTCCTGTTAGAGCCGGTTGATACCGCGAAATACGATTTTGTCCGCCTCTCTCAAAAAGAAACCTGGGGCATCCTCATGAGGGATGATCATCCGCTGGCGGAGCGGGGAACGATTACTCCAGATGAAATTGCTGCCCACCCATTGATTCTTCCGTTGCGGGAACGGGTGCGCAACGAGATTTTGAATTGGATCAAACGTGATGAAAAGGATTTAACTATTCCGTTGAGTTATACACTTTTATCAAATGCCGCTTTACTGGTAGAGGCCGGGCTTGGCTGTGCTTTTTGCCTTGACGGTGCGCTGGCCATCCACAGCAGTCCACGGCTGCGGTTTGTCCCGATAGCTCCGGAACACACTACCCGCAGCGTGCTGGTCTGGAAGAAAAACCACCTGTTTTCGCCCGCAACCTCCCTGTTTATTCAGGAAATCAACATGTTTCGAGCAAAAATCGAATAACCGTTGACCTATATTAGGATCTTCAAGAAATGATTGACTTGAAGGTCCTTGTTTTTTGCTTTATCAATACAAAAAAAGCATTGAAAAAGATAAACAATAGGTATTAGACATTGAATTGTGGGAGTTTTATAATAAAAAAAATCGAAAGGAAGTGCTGTCATGAATCGAAGAGAAAGAACAGAACAAAAAATGCAGGAGCTGTTTCACAGCCATGCTGCCGGCAAGGAAGGGACCGATCCGGAATTTATGCAGATATTGCAGGGTTTTATCTTTGGCGACGTATGCTATACCGGTAGCTTGGATAACCGAATGCGGGAGCTGGTAACGATCACAGTACTGACGGCGATAAGTGCTTTGCCTCAGATAAAGTCCCATGTGCAGGCCAGTCTCAACGCCTGATGCACACCGACAGAGATTCGGGAGGCGATTTATCAATGTGCGCCCTTCATTGGGTTTCCCAAGACGCTCAATGCTATCAGCACCATGAATGAGGTCTTTGAGGAAAACGGTATCGAGCTGCCGCTTCCCAAACAGGGCACCCTGGCCTCCGATACGGAGCGGTATGAAAAGGGCCTTGAAATTCAGTCTCCTGTCTATGGAACGGAAATTGCTGACCGCTACACCTGGCTGCCCGGCGACTTTGCCAAGATGGTGCCGCGCTTTTTGACCGAGCTTTGCTTTGGCGATTTCAATACGCGCACAGGGCTGGACAGCAAAACAAGGGAGCTTCTAACGGTTGTGCTGCTGGCTGCACTGGGCGGAGCGGAGGTACAGGTCAAAAGCCATGTGGAAGGAGCGCTGAAGATGGGCAACACCAGGGAAGAAGTGGTTTGCGCTTTAGTACACGCCAGCGGATACATGGGGATTCCCCGTCTGTTTAACGCGCTGAATGCGAGCAAGGAGCTGCTGGCGAATGAATAGAACTTTGTTATAATGGAGGAAACAAATATGGAACTGAAACAATTACCTAAAATCGCGCTGGGCGCTTGGGCATGGGGCAACGATGGCACCTTTGGCGGCAATCTGACCGCCGCAGATTTGCGTCCGGTGTTTGACGCGGCCATGAAAGTCGGCCTGAACTTGTGGGATACAGCTTATGCATATGGCATGGGTGCTTCTGAAAAGGTACTGGGCGAGTTTTTAAACACTGTCTCTCGTGACAGCTACCTGATTTCTGACAAGTTCACACCACAGTGCGCCGACCCAAATGCTGAAAACGCTGTGACAGTGATGTATGAGGCCAGCGCCAAGCGGCTGGGAACTGACGATATGGATATTTACTGGATTCACAATTCGGTGGGGGCGCCTGAGTGGACAAGAAAACTTATCCCTTTGGCCAAGACCGGTAAAATCG
>CASFUI010000244.1 GCA_949297565.1 uncultured Eubacteriales bacterium | reverse complement strand
TTTGGCTGTGTCGTTTCCTGCATAGTCGAAGCCTGGATCCTAAAGTGCAGGTGCTCTAGGTCAGACTGCTGCCATTAGGCAGCGTAAGCTAAATCTTCGTTAGCGTTTATATTTAAGTTTGTGATTTAACGCATCACCTGCGAATAGCTTCACCAGCTTCAGAAACCCTGTCGAAACCTTTACTACCCCTTATGAATAGTTCCACTATATACTATCATCGAAAAAAATCCCTGTCAACAAAAACGCCCGTAAAACATATCGGCAAAATGCACCAAAAAAGCCTTTCTCACCCCAGATTTCTCACCTTAAAATCCTTAAGCGCCTCTCTCTGCTGATCCTTCTTTGCGATGCTGTCCCTCTTATCATACAGCTTTTTGCCTCTCGCCAGGCCTATCTCCATTTTCACACGTCCCCGTGACAGATAAACCTGAAGCGGAACTATCGTATAACCCTTCTGCGCAGTCTGTGCCGCAAGCTTATTTATCTCAGACTGATGCAGAAGCAGCTTTTTAGGCCTCAGAGGGTCTGTGTTGAAAATATTGCCTTTCTCATAAGGCGTTATATTCATATTAATTACAAATACCTCGCCGTTAATAATCTGTATATACGCCTCCTTGACAGAGCATTTTCCCTGTCTTAAAGATTTAACCTCTGTTCCGTGAAGTACAAGTCCCGCCTCATACTTTTCATCTATAAAATAATCATAATATGCCTTTTTATTATTGGTAATGAGCTTATTTGTATTTTTTTCTTTCACACTGAACTCTCCTTTATCATTTCAGTTTTTCGTTTAATCAAGGATATTTTACATCAAACACACACCTGATAATATATTCGCCGACAAAAAAATTATGACAAAATTTCAAAATCAATTGTGCGAAGAATTCTGTCACAGCCCGAAACCACAACCCGCACACGCTGTCCGAGCTTAAACGTCCTTCCTGTGGTCTCATTTACCATTTCATAATGGTTTTCGTCATACACGTAAAATCCGTCACGCAGCGATACGACACTGACCATACCCTCTATTGTATTAGGAAGCTCAACATAAATTCCCCATGCCGTCATTCCCGATATTACACCGTCAAACGTCTCGCCTATATGCTTCTCCATATACTGCACCATTTTTAGCTTATCAGTATCGCGCTCAGCGTCATCGGCACGCCTCTCCGTCATGCTTGTGTGCTTCGCTGTCTCGGGAAGAATTTCATTATAGTGTTCAATTCTCTTCTGCTTTATTCCCCCGTGTAAATTTTCCTTTATAATACGGTGTATCTGCAAATCAGGATAGCGTCTGATAGGAGATGTAAAATGACAGTAATATTTTGCCGCAAGCCCGAAGTGGCCAATACACTCTGTCGTATACTGCGCCCTCTTCATCGAGCGGAGAGTCAGTCTTGAAATGAGATTTTCCTCCGGGCTTCCCTCAATCTTTGACAGAAGCTTTTGAAGCTCCTTAGGGTGTATTTCATCACCTATTTTTATTGAATATCCGAAATTATTGATAAATGTTCCCAGACGATGAATTTTCTCAGGGTCCGGATTTTCATGACTTCTGTACAAAAACGGAAGCTCCTGCCAGAAATAATCCTCAGCCACGGTCTCATTGGCAATAAGCATAAAGTCCTCAATAATACGAGTTGCCGTATTTCTGTCGTAAGGCATTATCTCAACCGGCTCTCCCTTTTCATTGAGCTTTATTTTTGTCTCAGGAAAATCAAAATCAATGGAGCCTCTCTTAAATCTTTTAGTCCTCAGAATTTTAGCCAGATTTTCCATACGTTTAAACATATCAACAAAATCACTGTACTCGGAAATCACTTCCGAATCTTCATTTTCAAGAATTTTTTTCACATTTGTATAGGTCATACGCCTGTCTACATTTATAACTGTTTCGCAGATTTTATGAGATACAACATTTCCCTTTATATCTATATCCATAAGACAGCTCAGCGCCAGCCTGTCACAGCCCTGATTCAGCGAACAGATACCGTTTGACAGCTTATGAGGAAGCATCGGTATAACCCTGTCAACAAGATACACGCTTGTACCTCTCCTGTAAGCCTCCTTGTCAATCGGGCTGTTCTCGGTAACATAGTGACTAACATCGGCAATGTGTACTCCAAGATGATAAATTCCGTCCTCCTCGGTAAGCGTAATTGCGTCGTCCAAATCCTTTGCATCCTCTCCGTCTATCGTTACCGTCTGCAAAGCTCTCAGATCTTTTCTTCCCGCATATTCCTCCGGCGAGACATTCTCAGGTATATGCTTGACAGCTCTCATTACGCCCTCTGGAAAATCCACCGGCAAATCATATGCTTTTACAACAGACATAACATCTGTACCCGGATCATTAATATGACCTATAATCTCTTTTACATACCCCTCCGGATTCTTTCCGTGTCCGCCGTATGAGGTAAGTTCAACCACAACCTTGTGTCCGCTTACCGCATCCATTGACTTTTCCTTAGGGATAAAAATATCACAGCATATCTTTTTATTATCCGGAATTACAAAGCCGTAATTTGTGTTCTTCTGATAAGTGCCGACAAGCTCATGAATCTGATGTTCCATAATGCCTACGATTTTGCCTTCGCATCTTTTGTCACCGCGCTTTTCAGCCGTGATTACAACCTTCACCTTATCCAGGTGAAACGCTCCGCCGTCGTCAGCTTCCTTTACAAAAATATCATCATCCCTGCCCTCGACGCTGACAAATCCAAATCCACGGCTCGTCCCCTCATAAATACCGATAAGAGCCGTATTTTCAGGTCTGCCGTACTTTCCTTTCTTAGAGACGCCTATACGTCCCTCTAAAACCAAGTCGTCAAGCACAGCCTGAAGCTCACCCCTCTCCTCCTTAGGAACCTGAAGAAGAATGGCAAGCTCCTTGGTCTTCATCGGAACATATAGCTCATTTCTGACTACAAGCTCCTCTATCATATTTTTTCTGTCCTCAAATTTTTTCTTATCAGCATCAAAAAACTTTTTGCAATTATCCTTAGATTTACGTCCCACAATAAACCTCCACAAAAAAGACGCCCTTAAGCATTTACTCAAGAGCGTCCCGGAAACCGATTAAAAATTAATATTCAATACAGCGGCAATAACAATAAAAGCGACAGCTAAAATCTTTGTAAATAAAACCAGCTTGCCCTCCATTGAACGTCCTTTATTCTTGCCCCAGTAAGTATCTGCAGCGCCGCTGATTGCGCCAGACAATCCGTTCTGCTTACTCTCCTGCATAAGAACGATAACCGTTATAAAAATACAAACTAATATAAAAAGTCCCATCAAAAACACTCTAAATGTATCTGCCCATGACATTCCGAACATCTATTAACACCTCCTACTTGGCTAAATATTTACACAATAGGTCAATTTTAACACAAGCATTTAATAATTTCAAGTATCTATTATTTCTTTATCAGAAGTGATTCTCCTGTCATCTCTGCCGGCTTTTCAAGCCCCATTATCTCAATGAGAGTAGGAACTATATCGCAGAGACGTCCGCCCTCTCTGAGCGTATATGCCTCGTCATAATTCACAAGAATAAACGGCACAGGATTAGTAGTGTGTGCTGTGTACGGCTCCCCGGCATCATCTACAAGCTGCTCTGCGTTTCCGTGGTCAGCGCAGATAAACATTACACCGTCAACCTCCTTAATCGCCTCAACAGCCTTTCCTACACACTCGTCAACCGTCTCAATAGCCTTTACCACAGCGCTCATTACTCCCGTATGGCCAACCATATCAGGATTTGCAAAATTGATTATGATGACATCATATTTTCCTGAACGGATTGCTTCAGTGAGCTTATCGCATACCTCAGGAGCGCTCATTTCAGGCTGAAGGTCATAGGTTGCGACCTTAGGCGATTTAACAAGAATTCTGTCCTCTCCCTCGTTTGGCTCCTCAACGCCGCCGTTAAAGAAAAATGTAACATGAGCGTACTTTTCTGTCTCAGCTATTCTCGCCTGTGTCATGTGATGATTTGCAAGGAACTCACCGAATGTATTTTTAATTTCTTCTTTCTTGAACGCAACATACTTATTTTCTATTGTCACATCGTAATCAGTAAAGCATACGTAGTGAACTTTCTTTCTTGCCCCCCTGTCAAAACCGGTAAAATTATCATCGCAGAAGCACCTTGTAATCTCCCTTGCTCTGTCAGGTCTGAAATTAAAACATATTACGGAATCGCCGTCCTTAATTGTGGCAACTGGCTTTCCGTCCTCCTTTATAACTGTAGGCACAACAAACTCATCTGTCTTTCCTGCCGCATAGGAATCGCTTATTGCACACTTTGCGCATGCCGCCTCATTGCCGACGCCATCTGTAAGCGCTCTGTAAGCAGCCTCAACTCTGTCCCATCTGTTGTCTCTGTCCATTACATAGTAACGTCCCATAATTGATGCAATTTTTCCGACTCCAAGCTCCTCCATTTTATCGCAGAGCTGATTGATATATCCTTTTCCGCCTTCAGTTGCAGTATCCCTGCCGTCCATAAAACCGTGAACATAAACATTCGTAAGACCGTTTCTCTTCGCAAGCTCAAGAAGCGCGAACAGATGTGTTATATGGCTGTGAACGCCGCCGTCTGAGAGCAGTCCGTAAAGGTGAAGGTCTGAATTATTCTTCTTGCAGTTTTCGATTGCGCCGAGCAGTTCCTCATTTTCAAAAAAATCGCCGTCCTCAATTGACTTTGTAATTCTTGTGAGCTCCTGATAGACAATCCTTCCGGCACCCATGTTGAGATGTCCTACCTCCGAATTTCCCATCTGTCCGTCAGGAAGACCTACCGCAAGACCGCTGGCGTATCCCTTTACACAAGGATACTCTGACATCAGCTTGTCCATAACAGGTGTGTTCGCGTTTGCAATTCCGTTGCCTTCTTTTTTATTATTTAAACCATATCCGTCAAGTATCATTAATACAACAGGCTTTTTCTTCATATTCTTTCTCCTTTATATTATAAAAATATTCACATTTTCAACGGTTTTTATACTCCAAAACCAGTGGTATCATAACATATCCTACCATAAAAGTAAAGAAAAACGGGTGTGACACCGCAGTCACACCCGATATGCTTTTTTCATTACCGCACAGCTTCAGCCTATGCAGCAACAAATAATTACTTTTTATTATAATTTACAATATCAGCAAATTCCGGCTTAAGGCTTGCACCACCTACCAGCCCTCCGTCAATATCAGGCATTGAAAAAATCTGTGAGGCATTTGCCGCATTGACGCTTCCTCCATAGAGAATCCTTATCCTTTCAGCCACAACGGCACCATAAATATCCCGTATGCTGCCTCTTATAGCTTCACATACCTCCTGCGCCTGCTCGGCCGTTGCCACACGCCCGGTACCGATAGCCCAGATAGGCTCATATGCAATCACACAATTAATAACATTTTCAGGCGGAATGTATTTAAAAGCACTTGCTATCTGTTTTTTTATAAATTCGATAGCAACTCCCTTCTCTCTCTGCTCAAGGCTTTCGCCGCAGCAAAGGATAGGCAGAAGCTTGTGCTCTATAGCTTTACGCATTTTTTTGTTAATAACTTCATCTGTCTCATGAAAATACTGCCTTCTCTCAGAGTGTCCTATAATAACATATGTCACTCCTGCATCTATAAGCATTTCAGGCGAAAGCTCGCCCGTATACGCTCCCTTTTCCTCATAAAACATATTCTCAGCTCCGACCTTGATACCGCTGTCCTTTACTTCATTTACAACTGGAACTATATCAATCGCCGGAACACAAAACACAACATCAACTTCATTGGTATCAACCTTAGGTTTAAGTTCCTTCGCAAGCTTAACAGCCTGACTAGGTGTCATATTCATTTTCCAATTTCCAGCCACCATCTTTTTGCGCATAACAAATACCCCTCCTGAAACAATAATATACTCGCAGCTTTATTATTACCGCAGGCAACTACCAGGTAGCACACTTTCATGACCTGTCTCCTGCGGTGGTCGAATACCCCGCCGTTTACGGCTCTTCTAAACTTATGCCCCGCTGTCAGGTGCGGGGTACTTGACTTAATTTACTCACGATTAATATAAAAAAATTATATCACACAATTTCAAAAAACTCTATATATTTTTCTGAATTTAAGCAAAAAGTATATAATTTTAAGACCTCTCCAGTCAAATTTTAAAAATTCGACAAAAAATACTAAAAGAGCAAAAGTCCCGAAATTTCCAAATCCGAAATTCCGGGACTCCTCTTATATAATAAATATTATGTCAGTCTTATTTATTTGTCATTTGCCGCATCAACACCAGGAAGTGACTTGCCCTCAAGGAACTCAAGAGAAGCGCCGCCGCCTGTTGATATATGTGTCATCTTATCGCCGAAGCCAAGATTATTAACTGCTGCCGCCGAATCGCCGCCGCCGATAATAGTTGTGGCATCCTTTAATGAAGCAAGCTCCTCAGCAACCGCTATTGTGCCCTTTGCAAAGTTAGGGAACTCAAATACGCCCATAGGTCCGTTCCACACAACTGTCTTCGCATCCTTTAACGCATCCTTAAAAAGCTCGCATGTCTTTGGACCAATGTCCATACCGATATCGTCATCAGCCTGATTTCCGGCATCTACAACATGGCTAGGAGAATCGTTTTTAAATTCCTTTGCCACAACTGTATCAACAGGGATTAAAAATTTAACACCCTTCTTCTCAGCCTTTTCCATCATCTCTTTTGCGAAATCGAGATAGTCGTCCTCAACAAGAGAATGTCCGATATTGCCGCCAAGCGCTTTCTGGAAAGTATATGACATTCCTCCGCCTATGATAAGTGTATCCACCTTATCAAGAAGGTTGTTAATAACAGAAATCTTTGATGAAACCTTTGAGCCGCCAAGAATGGCAACAAACGGTCTTACAGGATTATTTACGGCATTTCCGAGGAAATCTATCTCCCTCTGCATAAGGTATCCTACAACCGCAGTGTCAACATACTTCGTTACGCCTACGTTTGAGCAGTGTGCTCTGTGGGCTGTTCCGAACGCATCATCTACAAATATATCGCAGATAGAAGCCAAATCCTTAGAAAACTCTTCACCGTTCTTTGTCTCCTCAGGACGGAAACGTGTATTTTCAAGAAGGATAACATCACCGTTATTCATGGCTGCAACTGCTGCTCTTGCATTCTCTCCCACAACAGTATCATCTGCCGCGAACTTTACTTCCTGACCGAGCAGTTCTGAAAGTCTCTTTGCAACAGGCGCCAAAGAAAATGCTGCGTCAGGTCCCTTAGGCTTTCCGAGATGCGAGCAAAGAATGACCTTTCCGCCGTCAGCAATAAGTTTCTTGATTGTAGGAAGAGCAGCTACAAGACGCGTCTCATCTGTAATTCTGCTTCCGTCCAGCGGTACGTTGAAATCACATCTGCACAATACTCTCTTGCCATTAGCATTGATATCATCAACTGACTTTTTATTCAGCATAAATTTTTCCTCCATTTATATTTCTATCTGAAAAGACCAGAGAATATCGCTTTTGCACATATATTCTCTGGCATTTTCTCATTCTCATTGCTTATTTATATGATTAGTTTAACTCAGCAAAATACTTGATTGTTCTAACCATCTGGCTTGTGTATGAATTTTCGTTATCATACCAAGAAACAACCTCAACCTGTGTCTTGCCGTCTGGAAGCTTAGAGCACATTGTCTGTGTTGCGTCAAAGAGTGAGCCGAATCTCATACCGATGATGTCGCTTGAAACAATCTGCTCATCATTGTAGCCAAAGCTCTCTGTTGCAGCAGCCTTCATAGCGGCATTAACCTCGTCCACTGTAACCTCTTTATTAACTACAGCGAACAGAAGAGTTGTAGAGCCTGTAGGTGTAGGAACTCTCTGAGCAGCACCGATAAGCTTTCCGTTAAGCTCAGGGATAACAAGACCGATAGCCTTAGCAGCACCTGTTGAGTTAGGAACGATATTGCATGCGCCTGCTCTTGATCTTCTAAGGTCACCCTTTCTCTGTGGTCCGTCAAGAATCATCTGATCACCTGTGTAAGCATGGATTGTACACATAATACCTGACTCGATTGGAGCAAGGTCGTTAAGAGCCTTAGCCATAGGAGCAAGGCAGTTTGTTGTACAAGATGCAGCAGAGATAATCTGGTCATCAGCTGAAAGTGTCTTGTGGTTTACATTGTAAACGATAGTCTTTAAGTCATTGCCTGCCGGTGCAGAGATAACAACCTTCTTAGCGCCTGCATTAATGTGAGCCATAGCCTTTTCCTTTGATGTATAGAAACCTGAGCACTCAAGAACTACATCAACGCCAATCTCGCCCCATGGGCAGTTATTAGCATCAGGCTCTTTATAAATCTTAATTGTCTTACCCTTAACAGTAATTGTACCAGCCTCGTCATCAGCAGTAACCTGGTCTTCCTCACCGAAATCAACATATCTTCCCTGTGATGAGTCATACTTAAGAAGATGAGCCAACATCTTAGGGCTTGTTAAATCATTGATTGCTACTACTTCGTATCCCTCAGCACCAAACATCTGTCTGAATGCAAGTCTGCCGATACGTCCAAAACCATTAATTGCAACTTTTACTGACATAAAAATTTCCTCCTAAATCAAAATCAGTTTGTTAATAATTAATCAACTAGATTGTATTGTACAAAAAAAAATTCAAAATATCAAGTGTAAATTACCTTTTTTTACATAATGCAAAAAAAGTCGAAAATGAGTATCTTCGCTTTAGTTAATTTGACGAAATTTCCTCCTGAACACACTCAGCTATATTTTTGGCATGGTCTGATATTCTTTCAAGATTTGATAAAATATCAAGATATACCACTCCGCTGGACGGAAGACATTTTCCGTCAGAAAGCCGCCTTATATGCTTATCACGAAGTTCCTCCTCCAAATCATCCACCTGCTCCTCGATGCGGTAAACATCTCTCACCGCAGCCACAGCCCCTGTATCTCTGGCAGTCACTGCCCTGTCAAAGCAGCAAAGCACCTTATCCCAAAGCTCTCTGAGTTCCTCCGTACCTCTCTGCGAAAATACAATATCATTATCAATCTTATACTTTGTAAGGTCGGCAAGATTTTCCGCATGGTCAGATACGCGCTCTATATCAATAACGGCGTGAAACAAATTATTTATGAGAAAATGCTGTTTATCGGAAAGCGACTGGTTATCTACTTTTATGAGGTAAGATGTCAGATATTTTGAATAACAGTCAACCTGCTGCTCAACCTGATAAATTTTATCAACGAGCTCCTGACTGTTCTCCCTGACTGCCCTTGACGCTGTCTCAATATTGTCATAGGCTAGCCTTGCCATATTTATAACCTCTTTTTCCGCCCGTTCCACCGCAACGGAAGGCTGTCCCAAAATCCTGTCATCAAAATGCCTTCTTATCTCACTCTCAAAATCATCGTCAGTTCCTGTCAATTTATCCGTCTCACTCTCCGTCTTCTCAGGTATAATCACACCTGACAGCTTTACAAGCTGTTTTGCAAACGGGAACATGACTATTGTACATGTAATATTAAAGAATGTATGGAAAATAGAAATCTCAACACCTGTTATATTATGGACCGCAATATCCGGTCTTATACAAAACAAAATAAAACCTGCCGTACCGAAAAGCAGAGATCCCGCTATGTTAAACAAAAGATGCATACAGGCGGCTCTCTTTGCAGTTCTTGACGTTCCCGCGCTTGAAATAAGCGCCGTCACACATGAGCCTATATTCTGTCCCAGGGTAATAAAAATTGCCGCATTAGTTGTCACAACCCCATTCATTGCAAGTGTCTGCAAAATTCCGACCGAAGCGGATGAACTCTGCAAAATAGCCGTCACAACAATACCGATTACAATTCCCAGTATAGGATTGCTTCCGACAATTTTAAACGCATCGGAAAAAATAGGTGCGTCGGTATATGGAGAAATTGCAGAGCTCATAAATTCCAATCCCTCAAACAGCAAACCTATTCCTACAAACAGCTCACCTACCGTTTTAAACTTGTCCTTCTTTGCAAACAGACTTACAAACGCTCCTATTCCTATGAGAAGCGGCGCATAAAAAGACGGCTGAAGTGCCTTTACAGCGTCTCCTATCTGCCCCAGAGAAACAATCCACGCCGTTATCGTCGTACCTATATTGGCGCCCATAATAACGCCTACTGCCTGAACCAGCGTCATAAGCCCCGCATTGACAAAACCAACAACCATAACAGTTGTAGCTCCGCTGCTCTGTATAATCGCCGTAATCAATGCTCCGACAAGCACAGCAAGAAACCTGTTCCTTGTAAGATACCCAAGCAGCGACTTCATCTTACTTCCGGCAGATTTCTGCATTCCGTCTGCCATTCTGTTCATACCGTAGAGGAACATTCCTATTCCCCCCGCAAATTCAAACAAACTCCCTATCGCATTCATCCTTAAAATATTCGTTCCTTTCATCCGTCAGCAAAAGCACGGGTTGTTGACGAGCAAGTTCGCATTGCAAACTCGTTATAGGCAAAAACACCCAAAGTAATAATGTAATTTATGTTAAATATTTTTCACATTCTTTTTACATAATATCAACTGCTCATTCCATTTTCAAGCAAAAAAATAACCAAAAATTTAAGCATTGATTACCCATGTATGGTATACTGTACACAGATTGCACAGCATACCTGCGCGTTATTATTTTGAAAGGATCCTTTACTCATGAACAACTTTGCAGACTTTCACACTCACAGCTCTTTTTCCTCTGACTCGGAGGCGTCGCCGGAGGAAAACATTATAGCTGCAATAAACAATCAGCTTGCCGCCATTTGCTTTACAGACCACAATGACTTTGATTTTCCGCCTGAGGACGGAAAGAGCGTGTTTCAGCTCGACTTTAAAAATTACATTACGAGCTTATCTGAACTCAGAGAAAAATACCGCGATAAAATATCTGTATATATAGGAGTTGAACAAGGCCTGTGCTCATCCGCGGCGGAGCGCATTAACGCTTATGACAGCGGGCACCAGCTTGACTTTATTATAGGCTCGTCTCATCTTGTGCATGGACAGGACCCGTACTATCCTGAATTCTGGGAAGGTCAGTCGACGGAGAAGGCAATAAATGACTACTATGAGAGTATTCTTGAAAACCTTAAAACCTGCCGGAATTTTGACGTATACGGGCACCTCGACTACATAGCCCGATATATCCCGGATAAATCATACACATACTATTATTCTCATTTCAGCGTCATTATAGACAAAATTCTTAAACGTATCATAGAGTTGGGAAAAGGAATAGAAATAAATACCGCCGGACTGCGCAGCCCTCTGTCCTCAACAAATCCGTGCGCGGAGGTCATTGCCCGCTACCGCAGGCTCGGCGGAGAAATTATAACAGTCGGCTCGGACGCGCACGAAAGCCGCCATATCGCATCGGGTTTTAATACCGCCTATGAAATCCTAAAGGCTTCAGGCTTCAGGTATTACACGGTTTTCAAAGAAAGAATCCCGAAATTTATAAAACTTTAACCGGTATCCGTGCTGCTGCCGCACTAAAACGATATATGCCGCAGCAGCGCGCCGTTAATTTTCATTTACAGACAATCTTCTCAATTCAGCTACATTTCTCTTTATACATTCCACAACATAATCAATTTCATTCCATTGAAGCTCCTCGTTAATTGTAAAACGTACAGTTCCATAAGCAAGCGCATCAGAAAGACCTATGGCTTTAAGCACATGCGACGGCTGTGCCTGTGAAGATGAGCATGCTGAGCCGGCAGACGCGCATATTCCCTGCTGGTCAAGCATTAAAATAAGCGTTGCCCCGTCCACCCTTGAAAACGAAAAGCTCATATTGTTCGGAAGCCGGTCTGATGCATCGCCATTGAGTCGAACATCCTTAATCTCCGTCATAATGCGTTTTATCATATAGTCACGCATCTGCCTTTCCCTTCGTATTCTCTTATCTCTGTTTACCATAGCAATCTGCGCCGCCTTTGCAAGACCTATAATTCCAGCCACATTTTCTGTCCCGGCACGCATTCCCATTTCCTGCGCCCCTCCGTTAATAAACGGAGTCTTCAGGCAGCCTTTTCTTATATATAGGAAGCCAACTCCTTTAGGCCCCCTTATCTTGTGACCGCTTACGCTCAGCATATCCACATTCATCGCGTTTACATCGATATAAATATTTGTGTATGCCTGAACAGCATCTGTGTGAAAGAGTATATTTCTCCCTCTGGCAAGTCTTCCTATCCTGGCGACAGGCTGAACAGTTCCTATTTCATTATTTGCCGCCATAACCGAAATCAAAAATGTATCAGGTCTTATAGCGCGCTCTATGGCATTGACATTTACCTTTCCAGCGGTATCAACCCCCATTTTTATAACGCCTATATGACGTTTTTCCAGAAAATCACAAGTCTTTAAAATAGCGTGATGCTCTATTGAAGTAGTGATAACGCTCCCTGCCCTGCGCTCATCCGCAGTCATCTTCAACGCCCAGTTATCAGACTCGGTCCCTCCCGACGTAAAAAATATTTCTTCCGGTTTAGCGCCTATTGTAGAAGCAAGAAGTTCCCTCGCTTCAGAAACATCCCTCTTTATCTTTTTTGAAAATGTATATACACCTGAAGGGTTTCCATATCTGTTTCCCATGTAAGGAAGCATAGCATTGACTACTTCCGGATGCATTTTTGTTGTTGCCGCATTGTCCATGTAAATCATTATATGTTTACGCACCTTTCATTTAATTTCCTGTTAATATTATATTCATACGGCACATACAATGCTAATAACAAGGTCGTATATCTGTTTTTGCAGACGGAGGTTTCGTGAAACACACACAAAAAAAAATACTGCCGGAAGCACTATTAAAAAGCGTGGTAATCAAAGGCACAATTATTCTTACTGCCGCAGGTATTCTGAGCCGTGTTATCGGCTTTTTCTACCGCATATTCCTCACTCGTTTAATAGGCGCCGAGGGAATGGGACTATTTCAGATGATAATGCCGGTTGCCGGAATCGTATTTGCTGTATGTTCCGCAGGCGTACAGACAGCAATATCAAAATTCTGCGCCGAGAGAAAAGACCGGGGCTCATGGCTGCTTGCAGGACTTGCAGTCAGCTTTCCTCTCTCTTGTATAATAACTGCTATTATCTGGTTTAACTCGGACTATATAGCTGTACGCTTTATGTTTAATGAGGCATGCGCGCCCCTTCTGAAAATAATGGCATTTACCTTTCCGTTTGCCACATTTCACAACTGTGTAAACGGTTTTTACTACGGAAAAAAACAGGCTTCTGTTCCTGCTTTTTCTCAGCTTCTGGAGCAGATAGTCCGTTTTTGCGCCGTTTTTATCTATGCCGGAATATCTATTGAAAACAATGAGGAAGTCACTGTTATCTGCGCCATATACAGCAATTTCTGCGGCGAAATAGCCTCAACTGTCTACTGCTCTGTAATGCTTTTTTTCAGCCGAATAAAAGCAAAGTCCTCCGTAAAACAGAAGCGCGGGCAGTTTGCCGGCAAAGTTATTTCGATTATAAAATTTTCTCTGCCGCTTACAGCTAATCGCGTTCTCATGCACCTGTTCCAGAGCGCCGAGGCAATCCTTGTTCCGGCACAGCTTATAGTATACGGTTTTACAAAAAGCGACGCGTTGTCATTATACGGAATACTTACCGGAATGGCGCATCCTCTTGTTTTATTTCCCACCGCTATAACAAACGCGCTGGCAGTGATGCTTCTTCCATCCGTATCTGCCGACCAGGCAGGAAACAACGACAGTCATATACGAAACACAATGGATAGATGTCTTACCTTCTGCCTTTCTATGGGAATTATGAGCACTCTGCTCTTTATCTTTTACGGAGCTCCTCTCGGAGCAATACTTTTTGACCAGCCCGAGGTTTATAACTTCGTGCTTGTGCTTGCATGGCTGTGTCCTTTTATTTACCTTGCGACGACACTAGGAAGCATATTAAACGGACTTGGAAAAACAACTGTGACCTGTCTGCAAAACATAGCCGCTGTGGGCGTACGACTTATCTTTTTGATAGTACTTGTTCCAAAATACGGCATAAGCATGTATCTTGCAGGACTTCTCACCTCTCAGATTATGGTTTGTGTCTGCCACTACATAAAATTAAGCCGCATGCTCCATATAAAAATGAACGCACGCGGCTGGCTTGTAATTCCTGCTTTTTATTCTGTTATATCCACAGGCTGCTCTCTTTTACTGTCGGAAGTCTTAATAAGAACATCTGTGTTCTCTGAATTCTGGAGACTTACAATCTGCGCCGCTGTCGCCTGCGCAGTATACGCAGCACTGTCTATTCGCCCTTATCGGAATAAACTGCGTTGAGGTCTATGGGTGCTTCAAGTATACTTGGAGCACTCTCCCATGTCTCCTTTTCTCTGTCATATATATCCATGAGCCAATCTATCGCGGCTTTTCTTCCGTCCTCGCTGAAATCAAAGGTATTAAAAATTTTATTTTCGCTGTTAACAGCCGCAAAGCTGTACGGACCCTGCCACGCACAGGCCTCCAGCCGGTAATCCGGCTTCTCGCCCGTACGTCTTAGCTGATAGCGCATACCGTGATGCTCGCCGCTGTATACGCCTCCGTAACTGAAAAAGTTCAGCGGCATAATCTGGTCTGCGTCAATCATTTGCGTCCTCCTCAAGGATATATGGCGTAATCTGGTAAACATAATAATTAAGCCAGTTTGTATAGAGATTGTTTGCGTGGCTTCTCCATGACAGAACCGGTCTTCTGTTGCAGTCGTCATCAGGATAATAATTTACAGGCATGGCTATATCCAGCCCTTTCTCCAAATCCCTTTTGTACTCCTGGTCAAGCGTCACACGGTCATACTCCGGATGTCCCATGACAAAAATCTGTTTTCCTTCCCTTTCCATAACTATGTAAATGCCCGCCTCTTCCGAGTCAGCAAGCACCTTTAAATTATTATTTGAAAGAATATCCTCTCTGCATGCTTCCGTATATCTTGAGTGCGGAGCCATAAAATAGTCATCAAAGCCTCTTACAAGCGGCTCTTTTCTGTTCATCACGCGGTGTCTGTACACTCCTGACAGCTTTTTATCAAACATAATCTTGCGTACTCCGTAGTGATAGTAAAGCCCTGCCTGAGCTCCCCAGCAAATATGAAGCGTTGAAGTAACATGCGTCTTTGACCACTCCATAATCTTCGTGAGCTCATCCCAGTAATCAACCTGCTCAAAGTCAAGCTTTTCCACCGGAGCTCCCGTTATAATCAGTCCGTCAAATTTTTTCTTTTTTATATCAGAAAATGTTACGTAGAATTTCTTAAGATGCGATATCGAAGTATTCTTAGACACATGGCTTTCCATCTGTAAAAATGTTACATCTATCTGAAGCGGTGTATTTGAAAGTCCTCTTAAAAGCTGGAGCTCTGTATCCTGCTTGATAGGCATAAGATTGAGGATAACAATGCGAAGCTCACGAAAATCCTGTGACAGAGCCCTTCTTTCATCCATCACAAATATATTCTCATCTTCCAGCTCTGCCTTTGCAGGTAAATCACTCTGTATTCTAATTGGCATTAAACTCTTCCACCTTTCTGCTGTGTAGTATCATTCATATTACATCAAATCTTCTTTTCCCGCAATAACAAGAAATTCCTCCTCCGTTATAATCGGTATTCCAAGCTTAACAGCCGTCTTGTTTTTTGAGGAAGCTGATGTGCTGTCATTGTTTATAAGATAACTGGTCTTTCCTGTGACAGAGCCGGTCACTTTACCTCCAAGCGACTCGATTAAATCCTTTAGCTGGTTTCTGTTTTCAAAATGCTTTAAAGAGCCCGTGACAACGAATGTTTTTCCATCAAGCCGCGCTCCTTTCGCTGTTTCCGTT
>CASFUI010000243.1 GCA_949297565.1 uncultured Eubacteriales bacterium | reverse complement strand
ATTGAATTTTACGCTTTGATATCAAGTATATACTGAGATGTTACCTGAGGTGTAATATCCCTGTTTATAAAATCCTCCACAAAATCAAAATGCTTGCCGTCATCATTTACCTTCATCTCGAACGCAGTACTGTATCCAAGCGCTTCAAGACGTTTACTTAATTTATCTATATTAGAGTATACGAAATCAAGAAGCTGTTCGCTCTCAAGACAAAAATTGGTAGAAACATTCATTCCCTGAAGACGTACATAAACATCAACAGGCCCCAAATGTTCCATATCAAGGTGAAGAAGAGCGCTTATATTGTCCCTTCCTTCAGACAGAGCTCTCTTATTTGTAAATACATAGAGTTCTCCGTTTGCATCGCTCTCAGAAAAACGCACCGGCATCTGAAAATATGTCATATTCTTATTCAAATCATTCATGAAGTCTATATTGCTTCTGATTGAATCCATGCTCTTAGACAAATCTCCCGTCTTATCGGCTGAAGCTATATCATCAGACAGCTTGTCAAGAACATTTTTCATCCGCTTATAATAGCTTTTAAGACCATCCTCCTTTTTCAAATCCATTGGGTTTAATTTGAGAGTTTCATTAATCATTTCGCTCAGCAGACGGTTAAAAAAATCCGTACCCGGAAAATTTTGGAGCTCTGACGCAGCCGACGGCTGACTTTTCAAAATGTTTGTAAAACTGTCCAATACCTCATGCACCGTCGCTGTTCCTTCGAGAATTGATGAAGACAGTTTTGTAAGCATTGCCCGGTTGTCATCAGATACAGGCAGCTTTTGCACAGCTTCCGCAAATTCTTTAAGCGCCCCGCTGTCAAACACTTCAGCCATTGTGCGGCTCTGTACAGCCTGCCCATTCATACCTTCAGAATACAAAGTATCTGTAATCCTTGAAAACAGCTCTGCCTGATTTAAAATATTCTGTTCTCCCGTTCTGCTGTCAGCCAAAAGAGCTTCTTTTTCGTAAAAGACAATTTCTTCAAAAATACCTGACAGTCCTCCGCCAAGTTTATTCAAATCCGATAAAATACTGTGCTCATAGCTTTTATACGACTCAAACTGAGCTATATTATCGGCTGTTACCGGAATATCAAGTCTCATCAGACTGGCGAGCGTTGATGGGTTTGCATCCGGAAAATTCAAAGAATATTTAACCATTTCTCCAAGAGTCCCGGCATCTACAGGCATATTGAGTGAAATAAGCTCTTTTACCATATTTATATTGTCGCTGCTCTCCGCAAGCCCTGCCGCCTCCAGCGCTTTTGATATAAACACAGACTGCTGCTGCGATATATCAAGAGGTTTTATTGAAATTCCCGACTGTGATGTTTCCTCAACTATAAATGTAAGCGTCTGCCCCGCCCGGATATTAGTATTTGACAAAAGACGCGCATTTACAAGACTTCCGTCAGAAAGCTTAAGAAGCGCCGTTTTATCATCTATGCTTACGACCTCCCCGTAAAATGTGTCTCCGGCAAGAAGTTTTCTCAAAACAGACATACCATCATCATCACCTGTAACGGCTGTGCCGTTTAAAGTCCCAGAAACACCGGACGCACCGTTTGAAACATTTGATGATGTTTTTGCGGAAGATGTGTCTCTTATCTGATTGAACACTGATGATAAATTTACAGGCATAAACAAACACTCCTATCTTACATCTATATAAACTTTTTTATAAATGTTCTTCTGTGAATAGGACAGGCTCCATACTTAACAAGAGCGTCCGTATGCTGTTTAGTGCCATACCCCTTGTGACGCGCAAAACCATACTCAGGATAAACAGCATCATATTCCAGCATCATGCGGTCTCTCGTAACCTTTGCCAAAATACTTGCCGCCGCAATACTCATACTTTTTGCATCACCCTTTATGATAGGCACCTGTCTGATATTAATTTCAGGAATTGTAACAGCATCATTCAATAATATATCGGGCGTTATATCAAGTTTATTAATCGCCTCACGCATTGCCTCATATGTAGCCTGAAGAATATTAATCTCATCAATGCGCTCTGACGGAACCACTCCAATTCCATATGCAATCGCCTCGCTGCATATTACGTCAAAAAGCTCTTCACGTTTTTTTTCGCTGAGTTTTTTTGAATCGTTTATATATAAAATTCTTGCATCCTTAGGCAGTATAACAGCCCCGGCAACAACAGGGCCTGCCAGAGGTCCTCTCCCGGCTTCATCTATACCGCATATATAAGAATACATGCCATACTCTTTCTCGTAACTGCACATTTCCTCAACTCTGAGCTTCTCCGCTCTCAGCTTTTCCTGGCGCTTAAACTGCGCCTCCTCTTTCCTGGTCATTTCAAACCTTCTTTCGCAGAAAAATATCTAATCACGCGTCATAAGGCAGCTCAAGCGTAAGTCTTCCGATGCGTCCGCTTCTGAAATCATCAAGAATAATACCCGCAAGCTTCTCATAGTCTGTGACAGCCCCTTTTTTAAGGCACCCGCGCTTCTTTGCAATATCATCCATAATAAATAAAGGCTCTCGCTCCTCATCAGCGCCGTATCGCTCTGCAAGTCTGCCCGGATAATGTTCCAGCAAAAAACATACCGCTTCAAACGCCAAATCTTCTATATTTATGACCTCGTCATTCATAGAACCGATAAGAGCCAGATTTCTGCCCACAAGCTGACTGTCAAACTTAGGCCATAAAATCCCCGGAGTGTCAAGCAGCTCTATATTTTTGCCAAGCCTTATCCATTGTTTCCCCTTAGTTACGCCCGGTTTGTTGCCTGTCTTGGCACAAGCCCTTCCGGCGTAAGCATTTATAAAGGTAGACTTTCCGACATTGGGAATACCGACAACCATTGCCCGAACGGGTCTGTTCAGTATTCCTTTTTTCCTGTCTCTCTCAAGCTTTTCATGACATGCTTTTTCAACTGCGGAATTTATCTGCTTAATTCCCGCACCTGTTTTTGAGTTGAGTTTAATACATAAAATATTTTTAGAATTATAATAATCAATCCATGCCTGATTTGCGCTCTCATCCGACAAATCCGACTTATTAAGAAGAATAAGTCTTGCCTTATTTTTTGCCAGAATGTCAATATCAGGATTTCGGCTGCTAATTGGAATTCTGGCGTCAACAACCTCAATAACCAAATCAATCAGCTTTATATTTTCCTCCATCATACGGCGCGCCTTCGTCATATGACCGGGATACCATTGATAATTCATCTCCGTTTATAATTCCTCTCCAAATTTATTTTACAAAACCAAAGTTCTTTATAGGCATAATTACAGCCCAGACAGAACCGATGATATTGTCCTCCTTAACTATTCCGACACTTGCAAAGCGGCTGTCCTCACTGTTGTTTCTGTTGTCTCCCAGCACAAAATATTCTCCGCTTCCGAGTGTTATCTCATTTGCAGCAAGACCTGCCGTGAGTATATTATCATCTGACACATCATCTTCAAGCTGCTCTCCGTTAATATACACACGCCCTTCCTTAATCTGAATTTTCTCACCCGGAAGTCCTATAACGCGCTTGATATAAACTTTTTTTGAGCTCGCGCCGTCAACCTTAAATGCTATTACACTGTATCTGCGAGGCTTAATAAGCGAATACGCAAGTCTGTTTATAAGCACCGTCTCCTCATTCTCAAGCGAAGGCTGCATTGAACCGCCCGAAACCTTAGTGCGGTCACATGTAAACATTACCAGCACATATGCAAAAACTATAATCATTATTATATCAACCACAAACTTGCAGATTGTCTGAAGCCTGACATTTTCCTGGTATCTTCTCTGAAATAAAGCAGACATCTTATTTTCTCCGTAAATGTAATAATATTTAATAAAACCAAACCGCAAAACGCTGTCATAAGCATAGAAAGCTCCATTCCGAAGCATTTTGCCTCAAAGGAACGCAATCTGATATCCTTTATTGATTTTACAACAAATCATCTCAAAAGGAAAGCATAAAGTCGCAAACATCTGTATACACTATCAACTTGACGCAAAAAAACAGGACATAGCAGCTTCCACTCCTACATCCTGTTTCTAAATCTGTCTCAAACTTATGACAAATAACCTTTACAAACGCCGTTAAAATACATTATTCGTAAATTATCTAACTAACTCCTTAACCTTAGCAGCCTTACCTGTTCTTGAACGCAAGTAGTTAAGCTTAGCGCGTCTTACCTTACCTAATCTGACAACTTCAACCTTCTCAACAATAGGTGAATGCAACGGCCATGTCTTCTCGACACCAACACCGTTAGAAATCTTTCTTACAGTAAATGTAGCACGAACGCCTGAGCCCTGCTTCTTCAATACCGTACCCTCAAACACCTGTGTTCTTTCACGGTTGCCCTCTTTAATCTTAGCTGATACTCTTACTGTATCGCCTACTTTAAACTGAGGAACTTCTGCCTTCATCTGAGCATCTTCAATGTTCTTAATAATATTGTTCATGTGTGACCTCCTTAAATTTTGATGTTCTTAATACAGTTAATGTAACAGAGGACCATCTCTTTTCTCACAACTTGTACAGTCTAACACAGACCAAAATAAAATGCAAGCATAAATTTACAATTACACTGTTAAATAATTTATGCCTGCATTTAACTCATATTTTGTCTTCTCAACTTATATTTATTTAAAATTACATCGGGCCGTTGTTCATCGGACCATTCATAGGGCCGTTATACATTGGACCGTTTCCGCCGTTCATAGTCATATCAATATCAGAAATCTTATTCAGCGAATCCTGAACTAATATGTAAACAACTATGTACAAACCGAAAATAGCCAAAACCAAATATAAAATGTTTGAACTTCCTGAAGGAATACCTCTCATCGACTTAGCATAGTCAATTCGCTCTCCTTGTTTGTATGCCCAATAAAATCCATAAATACCGCATGTAACCAAGGTAAGAAGAAACGCAACTCCTCCGCTGGCTCCCTGTACGTCACCCGAAACATTCTTGGCGTCATCTGTGAGTACTACAAACCAGTAAATTCCATAGATGCCGCATGTGACAATAGACAAAATAATTGATACTGCTAAATTCCTTTTGTTAATTGGCATTCATTAACCCTCCATATTTTTATCAATCAGTCCGCTTAACCAAACCGATTTTTATAGAATAAGTATGCATGGTATATCACATTTTGTCAATCAAATTATAAAAAGAATATAAAATTTTCATCAATTAATATCCAGAAGTCCCGGCAGAAGATGTACCTTGACCATTCTTTTTTCCATATCATGTTCCAGAATACACTGTTCTATAACAGGTATAAGAATTGTTTTTCCGTTCTGCGCGGTAACCTCATATACATTGTTCGCGCCTGTCTCAAGAACGTCTGTCAGCTTTCCTATTACTTCTCCTTCATCGGTTATCACCTCAAGCCCTATCAAATCGCAGATAAAATACTCTCCCGGAGCGCATTCTACCGCATTTTCGCGTGTAACCATTAAATCTCTCTTAACATACTGTTCTATATCATTTATATTATCAAATTCCTTAAATTTTAAAATCACATATTGTTTAAAAAATTTCACAGATGAAACTTCAACATCAACATTTTCACGCTTTCCAGTTATAATACACTTTTTGAGTTTTTTAAAACGCTTCGGGTCATCTGTGGTTGGAAACACCTTAACCTCTCCGCGTATTCCGTGCGTAGATGTAATCACCCCTACTCTAAGCAAATCCTCCATTTTAATCCTCCATTCTGAAAGGGTTTATCGCACAAATAAAAATGTCTTTGAAATTTAGGGACAGAAAGCTGTCTGAAAACCTCAAAGACATTGTATGGTTTTATCAGTTATCTATTTCTACGATAACTTTTTTGTCTGTTTTAGCCGCAGCTGCAGATACAACAGTTCTGATAGACTTGGCAATTCTTCCTGATTTTCCAATCACCTTTCCCATATCCGAGGAAGCAACCTTTAAATCAATGATAATAGCTTTATCCTTATCTTTTTCTGTAACAACGACCTCGTCCGGATTGTCAACTAGTGCCTTAGCAATAATTTCAACTAATTCTTTCATATGAAAACACCTCCACTAGTCT
>CASFUI010000242.1 GCA_949297565.1 uncultured Eubacteriales bacterium | reverse complement strand
GCTGTGCCACGAGCTTCGTCATGTAAGCCATCTTTCCGAAAGCCTTGGTGTAGGTCAGTCCGTGATAAGACTCGTCAGGAGTGCAGAGTCCGGGATACTTATCGGCATGTGCGTCCCAGTCGAAGTTGCCGCTGTCCACTACGCATCCGCCCACCTGTGTGGCGTGGCCGTCCATGTATTTTGTCGTAGAGTGTGTCACGATGTCACATCCCCATTCAAACGGGCGGCAGTTGATAGGTGTCGCGAATGTGTTGTCCACAATCAGCGGCACGCCGTTCTTGTGGGCTATGCGTGCGAACTTCTCAATGTCGAGCACCTTGCAGCCCGGGTTGGATATTGTTTCGCCGAATAGCAGCTTGGTGTTCGGGCGGAACGCAGCCTGGATCTCCTCCTCGCTTGCCTCCGGATTTACGAATGTACATTCTATTCCGAGCTTTTTCATCGTCACGCCGAACAGGTTGTACGTGCCTCCGTATATCTCGTTTGAAGCCACGAGGTGGTCGCCTGCGCCGCAGATGTTGAACACAGCGTAGAAGTTAGCAGCCTGACCGCTCGATGTAAGCATTGCTCCCACGCCGCCCTCGAGTGCCGCAATCTTCTTTGCCACTGCGTCGTTGGTAGGGTTTTGGAGTCGGGTGTAGAAATAGCCTTCCTTCTTCAGGTCGAACAACATGGCCATCTCGTCACTGTCGTCATATTTGAAAGTAGTGCTCTGTACTATCGGCACCATGCGCGATTCTCCGTTCTTCGGTTGCCATCCTGCCTGTACGCAGAGAGTGGCTGGTTTCAGATTTTTCTTCATACTTCTGTCCTTTTTGTTATAAGTTTGTTATCACTGTATCCAAATACAGCGGACAAAGTTAATAAAAAACGCTGTAAAAATTACAGATTGTAGCCGTGCTTTAGGTTTTATTTTATATTTGTTAATTATCCGGATGTCTTTTCTTCGTTTCTATATATGCTGTCGTTATGACTTCATGCAGGTCGTGAAGCAAAATAAGCAGTCCGGGTTGTCTGTATTATGAAATGAAGAAAAGCACAACACTCACTAAAAAATAAGCAAAAAATACAATCCATAATGTATATGCAGATATTGTCCACAGCATCTTGCTGATGAACGATTCTTTTTTGAAAATCGGAATATACTTTTCAAAGATTCCGTCTTTAAAATATTTTTTTTCAATTATGTACATGATATAAAGATCAAGAAATAAAGCGGCAACCATGATAGTACAAAGCGGAACAGCTCCCAGTGATATCATATATTTTAGTCCGATGATACTCAGTAAATTGCATATCAATCCGCAGACTAATCCGTGTGTTATTAAACCAATTCTTTGGTCTGCTATGTTTTCGATCCTTTCGATGGTTTAAAAACCGTATTTCAATCGGTTTATAAAATTCTCTATACTCATTTAATATGTCCCCAAAAAAATATTATGGTGATTATTAATATTGAACAGAAAACCGTAGAAACCGTATTATGAACCGAAGAAAAGCACAATACTCACTAAAAAATATGCAGAGCTTACAGCTAATAACGCATACGCAAATATTGACCATAGTGTCTTGCTGATGAACGATTCCCTTTTGAAAATAGGTTTATACTTCTCAAAAAGTTCGCCTGTCAGAATTTTTTTATTAATCATGCTCAAAATAAATATATTAGATACTAAAACTGTAATCAAAATAGCAGTAATCGGCACGGCTCCCAACGAAAGCATGTTTTTGAATCCGATGATGCTTAATAAATTGCTTTCTGTTCCTATTGAAATACCAATTTCTATATATGAAACCCTTCTTTCTGCTCTGGCTTCAAATCTTTCAACTGTGTAAAAAGCGTATTTTAGTCTGTTTATGAATCTCTCTATGTTCATTAAGATAATCTTTTATATATCGCATTTCGCCGGATATCGCTCTACGGGTGTGTGCTTTTTGTCCT
>CASFUI010000241.1 GCA_949297565.1 uncultured Eubacteriales bacterium | reverse complement strand
CCTGTAATAGAATTATCAAGAATAATAACGGTCGAATTGCTCATATTGTATGCAATATCGGTAATTCCTGTAATACCTGAATGAATAAACGTAGAATCGCCTATAACGCCCACGCTGTGCTTTTCTCCCTGCTCGCCCATAGCCTTGTTAAAGCCGTGAAGTCCAGAACATGAAGCTCCCATACAGACATTCAAATCCATAGCGTTAAGCGGCGCAACTGCCCCCAGAGTATAACAGCCAATATCGCCGTATACCATACAGTTGTTTTTCTTTAATGTATAAAATATACCTCTGTGAGGACATCCTGCACACATTACCGGAGGTCTCGGAGGAATATTATCATCAATATGTAAGACAGGCGCTGTATCCATTCCCATGCACTCTCTTACAAGATTTTGAGAAAACTCACCGCATATAGGGAATAAGTCCTTGCCTCTTACCTTAATTCCGAGCTGTCTGCAATGCTCCTCGATAAATGGATCAAGCTCCTCAAGAACAATGACCTCATCAACTCCTGACGCAAAATCAAGTATGAGCTTTTCAGGCAAAGGATAAATCATGCCAAGCTTTAAAATACTTGCTTTCTCACCAAACACCTCTCTTGCATACTGGTAAGATGTCGATGAGGTAATTATGCCAAGTTTTGTATCTCCCATCTCAACTCTGTTAAAATCGCAGTCCTCCGCAAGAGCTATTAAATCCTTCGTGCGCTGCTCAACACGCACATGCGCGTTTCTTGAATTTAATGTCATCATAACCTTTGCAGGGTCTTTAACATAAGGCACCTGTTCCGGAACAACTCTCTCTCCCGGCTCCACAACACTCTGTGAATGGGACACTCGGGTACACATCTTAATAAACACAGGAGTATTATATTTTTCTGACATTTCAAACGCCTTCTTGGTAAAGGTAAGCGCCTCCTGCGAGTCTGAAGGCTCAAGCATAGGAACCTTTGCAGCCTTCGCATAATGTCTTGAATCCTGCTCATTCTGTGACGAATGCATTCCCGGGTCATCTGCCACGCATATTACAAGACCGGCGTTAAGCCCCTGATAAGATATAGTAAACAACGGGTCGGCAGCGACATTTAAGCCTACATGCTTCATTGCGCACGCGCTTCTTCTTCCCCCGACCGTGGCGCCGTGAGCCACCTCAAGCGCTACCTTTTCATTCGGTGCCCATTCGCAGTACACCTCATCATATTTTGCTGCCTCCTCTGTAATCTCTGTACTGGGTGTTCCGGGATAACTTGAAACAACCATACAGCCCGCTTCATAAAGCCCTCTGGCGACGGCTTTATTTCCAAGCATCAACTCTTTCATACTCATCCTCCGTTTTCATAATATATTTTCAGGCCATATTTTCATGCGCCACAAGATTTTCTGCACCGTAGATTTTTCTAAGCTTCGGTTTCTCAATCTTTCCGGTAGCATTCCTTGGTATACATGCAAAAATAATCTCCTTAGGTCTTTTATATCTCGGAAGAGCCTGACAAAACTCATCTATCTCCTCCTTTGAACAGACCCTGCCCTCTTTTACTTCAATAATTGCAGCCGTCTTCTCTCCGAGACGTCTGTCCGGAAGACCGATAACAGCCACATCCTTAATTTTATTATTTCTTCGCAGAAAGTCTTCTATTTGAACAGGATAAATATTCTCACCTCCGCTGACAATCACATCCTTTTTCCTGTCAACAAGAAAATAAAAACCGTCCTTATCCTGCATTGCCATATCGCCTGTATAAAGCCACCCGCCTTTTAAGACCTCTTTTGTAGCTTCCTCGTCATTATAATAACAGGTCATAACTCCAGGCCCCTTTACACAAAGCTCTCCAACCTTTCCGCGCTCTACCTCGTTATCATTTTCATCGACAATTTTGCACTCCCACCTGTAACCAGGAATACCTATCGCACCGACTTTATTGATATTTTCCATTCCGAGATGAACACAGCCCGGTCCCGTCGACTCCGACAAACCATAATTTGTATCGTACTGGTGCTTTGGAAAATACTCTTTCCAGCGCTTTATAAGCGAAGGCGGAACAGGCTGAGCGCCGATGTGCATAAGCCGCCACTGAGAAAGCTGATAATCAGAGAGCTTAATATCGCCCCTGTCAAGAGCGTCAAGTATATCCTGAGCCCACGGAACAAGCAGCCACACAATCGTACAGTGCTCATTTGAGATAGCCGATAGTATCGTCTCCGGCTTTGTTCCTTTTAAGAGAACGGCTCTGCTTCCCGCAACAAGGCTTCCCATCCAATGAAACTTAGCCCCCGTGTGATACAAAGGAGGAATACATAAAAACGTATCATCCCGTCCCGTTGCATGGTGCACCTGCTCCATTTGAGCTGCCTGAGTAAGACTCCGATGTTTATGTAAAATTGCCTTAGGAAATCCTGTTGTGCCGGACGAAAAATAGATTGCCCCAAAATCGTCATCTGTAATCTCTACCTTAGGAGACTGGCTTGAACAGTCTGCAACCAGCTCACGATAACTCTCCGCAAAGCTTGGACAGTTGTCGCCGACATATATCAAAAGACGTCCCTTGCTTAAGCTGTCCGCATTGATTTCTATTCTTCCTATAAATTCAGGTCCGAACACAATCATGTCAACCTCGGCGAGCTTAGCGCAGTACAAAATCTCATCTGCATCATATCTGAAATTGAAAGGGACCGCAATCGCGCCGCTCTTCAATACGCCGAAATATATCGGAAGCCACTCAAGGCAGTTATACATAAGTATAGCAACTTTATCTCCCTTCTTAATTCCCCGCCCTATAAGCATATTGGCAAAACGGTTTGCCTTTTCATTGAAGATACTCCACGTAATCTCCCTTCTGTACGGCTCAAACCTCGTGGGCTGGATAAGGTCATACTCTTTCCATGTAGTCCTTCGGGTATCCTCCTCCTCCGGATTAAGCTCAACAAGCGCCACCTCATCGGGATACAGTCTTGCATTCCTCTCAAGATACTCCATTACAGGCATTTTGTAAATTCCCCTTTCGTAATTTATTAATTTTAACAGTTCAGACATAAGCTGTATGACAAGCAAGTCATGCTCGCATGTAATTGCTTGTTGTACAGCTTATGAGATGAGCGCCCGATAATGAGCAAAGTTAGCTGCGAAGCAGCGGGAAAGCGTCTCTGACGCGACTTTGCGAATGGCGCGGGCTGAACTGTTACCTTTATACTTCCCTTATATTTCCGGAAAATATTGCAAATACAGTCATAATCATAATTTTTATATCCAGAAGCAAAGAAAAATTCTGTATATACATTAAATCCCACAGGAGTTTTTCCTGATAAGACGTATTATAACAGCTTCTCACCTGAGCATATCCTGTAAGTCCGGCTCTGACCTTAGTGCGCAGCGTAAACTCCGGTATCTCGCGCACTGCCTCAGCCATAAGCTCAGGTCTCTCAGGTCTAGGACCTACTATACTCATTTCCCCTTTTAAAATATTAACAAACTGAGGCAGTTCGTCAATCTTATACCTTCTTATAATCTTTCCGACACGGGTAATTCTG
>CASFUI010000240.1 GCA_949297565.1 uncultured Eubacteriales bacterium | reverse complement strand
GCGCAGGAGCAGATAAAGCATTTAGAGGAGGAAGCAAGACAGCGGGGCTATAAAGAAGGTCAGAGCGAGGCGTCGGCGGAGCTTGAAGACGCAAAGAAAAAGCTACAGCAGGAATTTCGCGAAAAAAGCGAAAAACTTGAGGCCGAGTACATACAGAGAAAAAAACAAATTGAACCGGAGCTTGTAGATGTTCTTACTGAGGTGTTTGAAAAGGTTATACTTACTGTTGCCGAGGATGATAAGAGTATATTGCTACATCTTATCAACAGCACTTTGGAAAATTCGGATAAAAGCCATGAGTTTCTGATTAAGACCTCACCTGAAGACTATAAATTTCTGGTTAATAATCAGGGGAAAATATATTGTGCCATGACAAAAGAGATTACACTTGAGATGGCTCCGGATGAGACTCTTGAGAAGAATCAGTGTATTATAGAGACTGACGGAGGCGTATTTAACTGCAGCCTTGATATAGAATTGAATAATCTCATTAAGAAAATAAAGATGCTTAGCTGTATGGATTAAGGAGGAATGCGTAGTGTCAGTTATCAACACAGCAAAATATGAGCATTTGGCGCAGGAATCCTTCTATAAAAAGCTCGGTAAAGTATCTAAGATTGTCGGGCTTACGATTGAGTCGGTAGGGCCTGATGCCAAGCTTAATGATTTATGCAAAATATATTCGTCGGACAAGACTCAGACTTTGTTTGCAGAGGTTGTTGGGTTTAAGGATTCAAGGGTGCTTTTGATGCCTTTTGATAATGTTGGAGGAATTGGCCCGGGATGTATTGTCGAGAACACGGAGAGTCCTCTTGGAGTTAAGGTTGGGGACGCAATTCTCGGCCACACTCTTGACGGGCTCGGCAATCCGGTTGACGGCGTTGATTTAGGGCTGACCGAGACATATTCGGTTGAGGCGTCGCCTCCTGACCCTATGTCGAGAGTTATAATAAATCAGGTACTTCCATTGGGAGTAAAAGCGGTGGATGGTCTGCTGACCGTAGGAAAGGGGCAGCGTATAGGTATTTTTGCCGGAAGCGGAGTTGGAAAGAGCACGCTGCTTGGAATGTTTGCCAGAAACACAAAGGCGGATATTAATGTAATTGCTTTAATCGGAGAGCGCGGACGTGAAGTCCGTGAGTTCATTGAGAGGGATTTGGGCGAAGAGGGTATGAGAAGAAGCGTACTCGTTGTCGCAACATCAGATAAACCTGCTCTTATAAGAAATAAAGCTGCCAAGACGGCGACCGCGATTGCGGAGTATTTCAGGGATCAGGGAAAAGACGTGCTTCTTATGATGGATTCTCTTACCCGATTTTCCATGGCACAGCGTGAAATAGGTCTTGCTTCAGGCGAGCCTCCTGTCACAAGAGGCTATCCTCCGAGTGTATACAGTGAAATGCCGAAGCTTCTGGAGAGAGCAGGCATGGCGGAAAAGGGGTCTATAACAGGACTTTATACAGTCCTTGTTGACGGTGATGATTTCAATGAGCCTATTACCGATACGGCAAGAAGTATTCTTGACGGGCATATTGTGCTTTCAAGAAAATTAGGTCATAAAAATCATTATCCTGCTATAGATGTATTACAGAGTATTTCAAGATGCATGAGCCAGATTTCTACCAAAGAGCACAAAAAAATGGCTGGCCGTCTCAAAAATGTGCTGGCTACATACAACGAGGCGGAGGACCTTATTAACATAGGGGCTTATAAAAAGGGAAGCAACAGAAATATTGACTATGCAATATCAAAAATCGATGCGGTAAATAAGTTTCTTATGCAGCAGACGGACGAAAAGTTTTCGTTTGATGAGGAGATAAAGATGCTAAGCGACATCTTCAGCGATTACGATTCGTTTGAGGCTGGAAAGGCCGGCTGATAAAGTATGGCTAAATTCGTTTACAAAATGCAGAATATCCTCGATATAAAGCTGAGGCTTGAGACTCAGGCAAAGACAGAATTTGCCGAGGCGAGCGCAAAGCTTTTGCAGGAGGAAGAAAAGCTCAGGCGGCTTATTGAGAGGAGAAGAGAATATGAGAATGAACTCAAAAGACTCTCTTCCGACAGGCTGGAGCTCGGGGAGCTTAAAAAATACAACAGTTATATAGAGACGATAAAGGTGCTTATGCAGCAGCAGGCGCTTGCGGTCAGACTGGCACAGCGCAATCTTGATAAAGTCAGGGAAAAGCTCAATCAGGCTATGCAGGAGCGCAAAATATATGAAAAGCTCAGAGAAAAGGCGTTTGAGGAATTTAAGGAAGAACTTAACGCTGAGGAAAAGAAAGAAATTGACCAATTAGTAAGCTTTACTTATAATGATAAAAGTGAAGATTCATAGGGATAAATAATTTGACGGAAGGAACTTGGATGACATGGCAAAGAGAAAAAAGAATAAGCCGGAAGATAATCTTGGTATTGATAACGAGTTGAGTGAAGAAGAAAAGGGCGGCGGTATTACCGGAGTGCTTCTTGCTGCTGTTATTATTGTTATCTGGCTGGTGATTTTTGCACTGCTCATCAAAATGGACGTGGGCGGAGTAGGAAGCATGCTGCGGCCGTTTTTAGAGAATGTTCCTGTGATTAACCGAATACTGCCTGAAAAGAGCGATGAGGAAGTTATGGAGGAGACAGGCTACAAATATAAAAATCTTGCGGAAGCGGTAGACAGAATAAAAGAGCTTGAGGAAGAGCTTTCGCAGTATCAGAACAGCGGTACGGAAAGTTCGGAGCGAATTGCTCAGCTGGAGGCTGAGGTTGCAAGGCTCAAGGTATATGAGGACAACCAGGAAAATTTTGAGAAACTCAAGGAAGAGTTTGACAGAGAAGTTGTGTTTGCTGACAACGCTCCTGATATAGAGGAATACAAAAAATGGTATGAGGAAATCAGTCCGGATAATGCGGCTGCTCTTTATAAGGAAGTATGCGAACAGCTTCAGTATTCACAGGAGATTCAGGATTGGGCGACAACCTATGCGTCTATGGACCCGGAGAATGCAGCTGCAATCATGGAAGAGATGACGGGGGATACGGATATATTGGCAAAGATTCTTCTTTGCATGACGCCTGAGCAGAGGGCTGATATCATGGCGGAAATGGATCCTGTATATGCAGGAAAACTGACAAAGATTATGTTTCCTTAATTAGATTATGTGTAATACATATTTTATGTTTTGAACTCTTTACTCTATAGGAAAACATGGCTTGAAGACGGGTGAATTTATCGGGAGAATATTAAAAATTTTAATTTTTTTTTCGGTAATTTACTATATAATATATTATGAAAGGAGGATAAAATGGTTAGTGCGGCGATAAATGGAACAGGAAAAAGCGCTTCGGCGGATTCTTTGTTTCCGGCAGGCAGCGCAAAAATCACAGGCTCAAACAGTTTTGGGGATGTCATGGCAAAATCAATCGCAGACAGCGCATCAAAGACAACAATGGCGAACAGCAAAGAGCAGCCTGTCAATGTCTCGGTACAAGCTTCATCTGACAAGACATCGAAGACTGATGGTGATGCAGGGCAAAAGATTTCGTCGGCAGAAAATGATGTTTCGAATACTTCTGTAAAGAGCACGTCAACAGAAACAGTTGACAACAGCAGCACTGTCAGCGATGATGATGCGGCAAAGCTTGACGAGGCGGGAAAAAGAGTGTTTGAAGAAATAAAAAAGCTTCTGGGGCTTACCGATGAAGAAGCTCAGGAAGTGATGACGACGCTTGGACTTGCGATGTCAGATTTACTCTTGCCGGAGAATGTAACACAGTTTGTAATGCAGGCGACCGGTATAACGGATGCGATGATGCTGATTACCGATGATGCTCTTTCTTCGTCAATGAAGTCTATTACGAGTTTTCTGGCGGAGCAGACAGAAGTTACAGCGTCACAGCTTGGCGTGACTGTTGATGAACTCAGAGAGCTGGCGGCGGTTTCCGATACGGAAACAGTTCAAGCAGATGTACAGCAGTCTGACGATGTGATTAATATGCAGCAGAATACAGAAAGTGTTCGGAATGAAATCTCCGAAACCTCTGAAACAGATGCGCGGCAGAATACGCTGGAGCAGGCAATCGGTGAAAAGCTGACGGCAGGTACACAGCAATCAGGCAGGGAAAGCGCAATGCAGCGAGGAAGCGGACAGACATTGGGAGAAAACACAGACGGCAGCGCCATGTCAGAACAGGCTGGTACGGCAAATCTCAATGTGACTCAGAGCATAGCTGAGAGTTTTGCAGCGGCGTTTGACAGCAGTTCCGGTCAGATTAATCCGGCGGATGTTGTGAGACAGGTTGTTGATTCTATCAGGCTTAACGCAACACAGGGGCTTCAGAGCATGGAAATCCAGCTTACCCCGGAAAATCTGGGTAAGGTAAATATTCTTGTGTCTGTCAGAGAAGGCGTTGTCACGGCACAGCTTAATGTTCAGAATGAGCAGGTCAAAAAAGCTCTTGAAAATCAGCTTTTGACACTTAAAGAAAATTTTGAAAATCAGGGCATTAAAGTTGAGACAGTTGAGATAACTGTTCATACAAATGCTTTTGAGAGCAATCAGAATTTTTCGGAACAAAAAGAGCAGAGCCATAAAGCAGGCGGGACAAGAAAAATTAATCTCGATGACCTTAGCTTTGACGAGGAAGAAAATTCCGAGGAGCAGGAGCGCACCTATATCAGTGAAAACAGCAGTGTCGAGTTTTCGGCATAATTAAAGAAAGGAGGCAAAAAATGGTTTTAAACAATATTATCAACGGTGAGTATGATAATACATCCGGCAGCATCAGCTCTACAACGAAAAACGATAAGAGCAATTCAAGTCTTGATGTAAATGATTTCTTACAGCTTCTTGTTGCACAGATGCAGTATCAGGACCCGCTTGAGCCTACAGACAATACACAGTATATAACTCAGATGGCAACATTTACTCAGGTTGAGGCGACAACAGAGATGGGCAATAAGGTTGAGCAGCAGATGGCTTCATCGCTCGTCGGAAAAGCTGTTATTATGAAGACTAATTATAACTCTGCCGGAATGATTGCGGGAAAGGTTAATTACTGGGAAGTTATAGACGGAAAGGTTTATCTCGGAATCGACGGAAAGCTTTATGATTTGGAGGACCTTGATACAGTGCTTGACGATGAGTACTATGACAAGCTGGTTAATCCGGGCGGCGATGACGCGGCAGACGGAACGGATGGAACAGAAGGGACCGGAGGAACAGACGGAACAGAATCGGACGGAAATACAGATAATACTGAAGATAGTACCGAGAGTGCATAAAGCTTTAAAGGAGGCTGCTTATGAATAATATCATAACCGGAGGATTTACTTCCACCTTGCAGGCAGCGGACAAATTCGGTAAAAACAGAAGTGCTGAAACGTCAAATAAAAATATCGGAATGTCATTTCAGGATATTTTGGTAAAGCAGAAAAGTATTGCAGAGATTGTTGACGAGACAGCGCAGAGCGGCGTTAAATTTTCAAAGCATGCTGATATGAGGCTCAAGCAGAGAGAGATTACGCTGACTGACGAACAGTTGTCAAGACTGAATGTGGGAACACAAAAAGCGGGGTTAAAAGGAATTAAGGAATCACTGGTAATCATGGATGATTTAGCGTTTATTGTCAATACACAGAACAATACGGTAGTGACAGCTATGGACAAAAATAACAACGAAGAGAATATTTTTACGAATATTGACGGGGCTGTGATTATTTAGCCGGACCGATAGGAGGCTTTGCTGTTCCCGATTGCCAGAAGGAACACAAACAGCCCGTCAGATTCATGTTCTGAAAACGGAGGACAATTATTATGATGAGGTCATTATTTTCTGCTGTGTCAGGTTTAAAGGCACATCAGACAAAAATGGACGTTATTGGTAACAATATTGCCAACGTCAACACAGTAGCTTATAAATCGCAGTCTGTAACATTCAGTGATGTTTATTATCAGACGACACAGACAGCGACAGGTCCTAACCAGACAACAGGAAAGGGCGGTACTAATGCCAAGCAGATTGGTCTCGGCTCATCTGTGGGCGCTATTTCAACATCAATTTCTTCACAGGGCGCTTCAGAGCGTACTGATAACGCACTGGATTTAATGATAAGCGGAGATTCGTTCTTCATTGTAAACAGTGCAGGCAATACATATTTTACAAGAGCAGGAGATTTTACACAGGATACCAACGGAGCGCTCGTTACACAGAGCGGTGCGAATGTAATGGGATGGGGAGTTGACGCTGACGGCAACATTGTAAAGGATACAGTGCAGCCTCTATATGTGTCAAGCCCTGAGTTTACGTATACTGCGCCTGCTGTTACTACAGGAGTTACAGTTTCAGGAAATGTCGATGCCAGAGCGACAAGCGATACTACGTTCACGATTAATTTCTATGATACCCTCGGAAACGAGTACCAGGCTACGCTTGTACTGTCTTATGACAGCAAGGATGACGCTGCAGGCACTACAAGCTACAACCTTACGGGCGGAGCGGTTACAATGAACGGTGAGCCGACTGAGTTGAGCGTATCATGTGACACACAGGTTACATTTAACACAAATACCGGAGCTTCAATGGTTGGAAACGGAAATCTTTCTCTCACTATTACTGATAACAGTGCAGATG
>CASFUI010000239.1 GCA_949297565.1 uncultured Eubacteriales bacterium | reverse complement strand
TGTTTTTGTGAATAGCTTCCTTAATATCGTCAAGGCTGCTGTTCTCGGCTAAAATCTGGCTGAGCACAGGATAAAACACTTTCTCTGTAACTCCGAGCTCCTTAGCCTCCTCCTTGCTTATATCAACCCACTTTGTCAAATCGACAGCCATATTTGAGAGGATTTTGACACGTCTGTTTGTAATGACGCCGTCATTTCCCTTAACCTCAACATTTAAGAACACAGCTGGAACTGCCGTGTCCTGGATTTTTTCTGCTGTCTCTCTGTCAAGCTTATCGCCTGCCTTTGCGAGGACTTCACCGTTTACAACAACGTCATCTGCAAGAATCTGTCCAGCAATTCTGTATTTAAAAGAAAGCTTCTTATTAAACTTATATCTTCCTACCTTCGCAAGGTCATATCTTCTAGGGTCAAAAAACATTCCGGAAATAAGAGACTCCGCGCTGTCTACTGACAGAGGCTCACCCGGTCTTAATTTCTTATAGAGCTCAAGAATACCCTCCTGATAGTTAGTCGAAGTATCCTTCTCCATTGTAGCTAAGAGCTTAGGCTCCTCGCCGAATATATCAATAATCTCTGCATTAGTTCCAAAACCAAGCGCCCTGATTAACACTGTAACAGGCACCTTTTTATTTCTGTCAACCTTTACATAGAATACATCATTCGCATCTGTCTCATATTCCAGCCATGCACCGCGGTTAGGAATAACCTGACTGCTGTACAGGAAAATCTTTCCATATTTATCCTTCTGTATATCATAATAAATACCAGGTGAACGCACCAACTGACTAACAATAACTCTCTCAGCGCCATTGATTACAAACGTACCGGTCTTTGTCATAAGCGGAAGATCACCCATGAAAATTTCATGTTCGCTTATATCTTCGCTTTCCTTGTTGTGAAGTCTTACTCTGACTTTAAGAGGTGCCGCATATGTAGCATCCCTCTCCTTACACTCCTCAATAGAATACTTGACTTCATCCTCACATAACGCGAAATCTACAAATTCCAGACTAAGTCTGCCGTTATAGTCTGCTATTGGAGAGATGTCATCAAAAACTTCTTTTAAACCTTCATCCAAAAACCACTGGTAAGAGTCCTTCTGCACCTCAATGAGGTTAGGCATTTCAAGAACTTCCTTCTGTCTTGAATAGCTCATTCTGACGCTTTTACCCGACTTCACTGGACGTATTCTGTTTTTTTCCATTGACGTTTCACCCCTTGTGTTTATTTTTGCTATGATTATTAGATTATTAATATGCATGCTAAGACTAAGCACAACATACCACAATAGTGCATTGTCCATAATACCATAACATGCCAAACCTGTCAACAAATTTCATGAATAATTTTTGCACACACTGTACACTGTGCTTCGCACCGCTTTCCGCACGGCTCCCCCGGCTTTATCTGAAATGCGCCGGGCGCGCATTATACAGACAAACAAAAAGAACTCTTCAGAATGCAAGCATTCTAAGAGTTCTTTCGTTTAATCATACACTGCGCTTGTAGTTCGCGTGATTACTTAAGTGTAACCTTTGCGCCCTCTGCCTCAAGCTTCTTCTGGATGTCTTCAGCCTCTTCCTTAGAAACAGCTTCCTTAACAACCTTTGGTGCGCTGTCAACTACTTCCTTAGCTTCCTTCAAGCCAAGTCCTGTAATCTCACGTACAACCTTGATAACCTTAACCTTGTTTGCGCCAGCCTCTGTAAGCTCTACGTCGAACTCTGTCTTCTCCTCAGCTGCTGCTGCGCCTGCGCCGCCTGCTGCTGCAACTACAACGCCTGCTGCTGCAGAAACGCCGAACTCTTCTTCACATGCCTTAACTAAATCGTTAAGCTCTAATACTGATAAACCCTTAATAACCTCAATGATTTCCTGTGTAGTCATTGTAATAATCTCCTTTTTCTTAAATTCTGATTGTTACGCCGGCATCCCGGCAGTAAATAAATTAATACTCTGTCCTGCCGCGAAATTAAGCAACCTCTTCGTTCTTCTCAGCAATCTGCTTAATAACACGAGCAAAGTTTGTAATAGGTGACTGGATGCTTCCGAGAAGCTTAGAGATAAGCTCGTCTCTTGAAGGAATATTTGCTATAGCAGCAATTCCGGCAGCATCATAGTATGTGCCCTCAACAACGCCGCACTTTAACTCAAGCGCATCTGCAGTCTTAGCAAAATTGCTGAGAATTCTTGCAGGAGCCGTTGCGTCTGTTGCACTGATTGCTATCGCGTTTGGTCCTTCGAGCTGTTCAGTCATTCCCTCAAACTCTGTACCGGCAATAGCTCTCCTAACTAAAGTATTCTTATAAACCTTGTAAACGACGCCCGCTTCTCTTAACTGCTTGCGCAGCTGTGTGTCCTGCTCAACAGATAAGCCGCGATAGTCAACCAAAACAACGCCTGCCGCACCGTTTAAGTAACCTGAAATCTCGTCTACGATTGGCTGTTTAAGCTCTACCTTTGCCATGAATAATTTACCTCCTGTTAGATTTGTAACCTCTGCCCAAAAGGAATTCCGTAAAATCTAAAAGTCCTTCCGTCTTTCGCAAGACAGAAGGACTGATTAAACATAATCATCACATCGTATACAATGTGCGTTAATCCTCGGTAGGCGTTTTACCTTTAACCCTTGCGGGACCATACTGTCTTAGGCAAAATATAATGCATGTAAGATTGCGTCTCAAAAGCTGAACAACCGAAAACAAATCCCGGCGCCCTTTAAACACACTTATCTTAAACATACGTGTGATAGTATACTATCAAATATATAGGTTGTCAATCATTTTTTAGCCAACATACTTAGATGTGTTCACCTTTACGCTTGGGCCCATAGTAGATGTGAGCGCGATGCTTCTCAAATACTGACCCTTAAGAGATGCCGGCTTAGCCTTAACGATTGCATCCATAACAGCCTGGAAGTTGTCTGCTAACTGATCTTCAGAGAATGAAGCCTTACCAATTGGCACGTGAATGATATTTGTCTTGTCAAGTCTGTACTCAATTTTACCAGCCTTGATGTCATTAACAGCTTTTGTTACATCCATAGTAACTGTACCGGCCTTAGGGTTTGGCATTAAGCCCTTAGGTCCGAGTACACGTCCCAAACGACCTACGATGCCCATCATATCAGGTGTAGCAACAACAACATCGAACTCAAACCAGTTGTCATTCTGGATTTTAGGAATAAGCTCTTCTCCGCCCACGAAATCTGCTCCTGCCGCCTCAGCCTCATCAGCCTTTGCGCCCTTAGCAAACACAAGAACTCTAACCTTCTTGCCTGTTCCGTGCGGAAGGACAACTGCTCCTCTAATCTGCTGCTCTGCGTGACGTCCGTCACAGCCTGTTCTGATATGTGCCTCAATAGTTTCGTCAAACTTGGCAACAGCGCTCTGCTTTACAAGCGCAACAGCATCTGCTGCTTCGTATAATGTCTGGCGGTCAATTTTCTTGGCTGCCTCAACGTATTTCTTTCCTCTTTTCATTATAAAAAACCTCCTAGTGGTATTATCGGAAGGGTTTGACTTTCCTCCCACGTTTTACGATTAAAAAGAGCTGCAAGCAACTCCTTTGAACGCGCCTTATCTGGCGCGATTTCACATAAGGTAAAATAATTATTGTAAAATTAATCCTCTACAACAATGCCCATACTCTTAGCAGTTCCCTCAATCATAGAAGTTGCAGCCTCGATAGTTGCAGCATTCAGATCCGGCATCTTGAGCTCAGCAATCTTCTGAACCTCTGCTCTCTTAATAGTAGCAACCTTTGTCTTGTTAGGCACACCTGAGCCTGACTTAATGTTGCATGCCTTCTTAAGAAGAACCGCTGCCGGAGGAGTCTTTGTTATGAAACTAAAGCTTCTGTCCGCATATACAGTGATTACAACAGGAATGATTAAATCACCCTGGTCTGCTGTCTTTGCGTTAAACTGCTTTGTGAACTCTACAATATTTACACCGTGCTGTCCGAGTGCAGGACCAACCGGTGGAGCTGGTGTTGCCTTACCAGCAGGAATCTGTAATTTGATATAACCTGTTACTTTCTTTGCCATTTTAGGCACCTCCTAAATATAAATGTGGTAATTGGCGACCACTATTTCTTCATATTAAAATGGTCTCCCACGTCCGTATCTCACGAACCTTCTTCTTTTACATCAGCTTTACGTCTGTAAAACCGATTTCGACCGGAGTTTCACGGCCGAACATCTCGACACTAATAGTAAGACACTGCTTGCCCTCATTAATGCCCTTGATTTCCCCAACAGTATTTTCCCAGGCACCCGTGAGAATCATAACCTGGTCTCCGACCTTGCCGTCGAATTTAACAACCGGTTTAACCTCCTGTTCACTGCCTGGAAGTGCAATACCGAGCGCCTTGATTTCTGTCGGAGTAAGCGGTACTGGTTTTGAGCCGGGACCAACAAATCCCGTAACGCCTCTGGTATTACGAACTACGTACCAACTGTCATCATTCATGACCATATTGATTAACACATAGCCAGGAAACATTTTTTTCTGAGAAGACTTCTTTGCCCCGTTCTTGACCTCAACAACGGTTTCAAGCGGCACAACAACCTCAAGAACCTGATCCTGAAGATTTCTGTTTGCAACGGTTTTCTCAATGTCAACCTTGACCTTATTTTCGTAACCCGAATAAGTATGCACTACATACCATTTTGCTTCGTCCATCTAATCACCTTTTCCTTACTTTACTAAGAATTCAATACCAATACGTGCAATAAAATCCACGATTGCTATTATTACACCTAATAATACGGATACAAATACAACAGCAATGGTCTCTTTGGTAAGGGACTTACGGTCAGGCCAGATGATTTTCTTAAACTCTGCTTTAAGACCTTTGAACCAGCTTTTTTTCTGTTTCTTCTGCTTTGTCTCTTTAACAGTTTCACCCATTGTCTTTACCTCACTGTCTTGGATTACTTTGTTTCCTTGTGTAATGTGTGTGATTTACAGAACTTACAATACTTCTTTGTTTCCATTCTGTCAGGATGTGTTTTCTTATCCTTTGTCATGTTGTAATTACGCTGTTTACATTCTGTACATGCCAATGTTATCTTAACGCGCACAACTTCCACCTCCAATTTTTTTGTTTTTTTGCAGGTGTATAAATACACCAATTGGCTTTTTTTAGGCATAAAAAAAAGACCGCTTCCATAGCCAGAATAATATAGCACAGTAACAAAGAGTGCG
>CASFUI010000238.1 GCA_949297565.1 uncultured Eubacteriales bacterium | reverse complement strand
GAATATGCAGCTTTCTGACAGGCAAATGGCGATAGGCGCGCAGATTTTGAAGGAAATTAAAGCAAGAATACAATTTCTTATGGATGTCGGACTTGATTATCTGTCGCTGTCAAGGGCAACAGGAACGCTCTCGGGAGGAGAGGCTCAGAGAATACGTCTCGCGACGCAGATTGGCTCAGGTCTTGTAGGCGTTGCGTATATTCTTGACGAGCCGAGTATCGGTCTTCACCAGCGTGACAATGACAAGCTTCTAAAAACGCTTGAACATCTGCGCGATTTGGGCAATTCCGTGATTGTCGTAGAGCACGATGAGGACACGATGTTTGCGGCGGATTATATTGTGGACATCGGACCCGGAGCCGGAAAAAACGGCGGTGAGGTTGTTGCTGTCGGAACTGCCGAGCGGATTATGAAATGTAAGGAATCGGTTACGGGAGCGTATCTCAGCGGAAGAATTAAAATTCCTGTTCCGGCAGAGAGGCGCAAACCGACAGGATGGCTTAAAATTAAGGGCGCGAGAGAGAATAACCTTAAAAATATAGATGTGGACATTCCCCTGGGCGTATTCACCTGTGTGACAGGCGTTTCGGGCTCAGGCAAGAGTTCGCTGATTAACGAAATCCTGTACAAACACCTGGCTAAGGAGCTTAACAGAGCGAGATGCATAGCGGGAAAGCATGATTCCATAGAGGGAGTGGAGCAGCTTGACAAGGTTATAGACATAGACCAGTCGCCTATCGGGCGCACTCCGAGGTCTAACCCTGCGACATATACAGGCGTGTTCGATATGATACGCGATTTGTTTGCGTCTACTTCGGATGCAAAGGAGCGCGGCTACAAAAAAGGACGTTTCAGCTTTAACGTAAAGGGCGGCAGATGCGAGGCCTGCTCCGGAGACGGCATCATTAAGATAGAAATGCATTTTCTGCCCGATGTGTACGTTCCGTGTGAGGTATGCGGCGGCAAGCGATATAACCGCGAGACATTGGAGGTTAAGTATAAGGGCAAGAGTATTTATGATGTGCTTGATATGACGGTTGAGGAAGCAGTTGAATTTTTTGAAAATGTTCCGTCTATAAGACGTAAAATAGAGACTCTTAATGACGTGGGTCTGTCTTATGTAAAGCTGGGGCAGCCGTCAACTGAGCTTTCGGGAGGAGAGGCGCAGCGGATTAAGCTGGCGACTGAGCTTTCAAAGAGGAGCACAGGAAAGACAATTTATATTCTTGATGAGCCTACGACAGGACTGCATTTTGCTGATGTCCACAAGCTGGTTGACATTCTGCACAAGCTGGCTGAGGGAGGTAATACGGTGGTTGTAATCGAGCATAATCTTGATGTTATTAAGACAGCAGATTATATCATTGACATGGGACCTGAGGGCGGCGCGCGCGGCGGCACTGTGATTGCAAAGGGTACGCCGGAGCAGATAGTAAAGGTCAAGGAATCCTACACAGGACAGTATGTAAAGAAGTATCTGGAGAGGTAAAGGAAAGGACGGACATGATTAAAGGCATTATTTTTGATATGGACGGCGTGCTGGTTGACTCGGAAAGACAGTCTGATGAAGGGTGGAAATGGGCTGCCGGACAGCTTGGAATTGAGATGCCGAAGCAGTTGATTGACAGCTTTAAGGGTGCTTCCGCTGAGCTTTGCCGAAAGCAATTTGATGATTATTTTCAGGGGAAGGCTGACTACACGGAGGCTAAAAAGCTCCGTACACAGCATGTGTATGATTTGCGTGAGTCAGAGGGACTTCCTGTTAAAAAGGGAGTCAGCGAAGTGTTTGAATATTTAAAGAGCAGCGGTATTAAATGTGCTGTTGCTACCTCCACAAGACGTGAGAGCGCGGAGAGGACGCTCAATAATATCGGGGTATATAAATATCTTGACGCGGTTGTGTACGGCGATGAGGTCAAAAACGGAAAGCCTGAGCCGGATATTTTCCTGCACGCGGCAGAAGCTATCGGGGTTAAAGCCTGTGACGCAATAGTTGTTGAGGACAGCGTAAACGGGATCAAGGCCGGCTTTGCCGCCGGAATGCGTGTCGTGCATGTGCCTGACACGATTGAGGTTGATGATGAGATACGCAAGCTCACCTATGCGGTGTGTGAGGATTTGACAGGTGTTATTGATGTTGTGGACAGCATTAACAAGCCGCTGGTCAACCGCAGAAGGGTTTTAAATGCGTTTGCAGAATATGTGAGAAATTATGACCCGTCGGACGGAAAGATTAAATTAAAAATTGACCATACTTACAGGGTTGCGGGGCTTTGCCGGAGAATAGCCGAGTCGCTTGGACTTACGGGGACGGACGTGGATACAGCCTGGCTGATGGGGATGCTTCACGACATAGGAAGGTTTGAGCAGATAAGAAGATATGGGACATTTAACGATGCGCAGTCTGTGGACCATGCGGATTTTGGAGCGGATTTATTATTCAGGGAAGGTCTGATAGATAAGTTTGCATGCGGATATATGCAGACCGACGACGGACTTTTGGAGCTCGCCATAAGGCAGCACAACAAATACAGACTTAAAGAAGGACTTGGCGGGCGAGAGCTGATGTTCTGCAATATTCTGCGCGATGCGGATAAGATTGATATTTTAAAGGTTAATGTCGATGTTCCGCTGGAAATTATATACGACGTGACAACACAGGAGTTAAGGAACAGTGTCATCACAAAGGAAGTTCTTGACAGCTTTTACAGGCGTGAGACTGTGCTTAAAAGTATAAGAAGGAGCGCGGTTGACAATGTCGTAGGCCATATATCGCTTCTCTTTGAGCTGGTTTATCCGGTGAGCCTTAAAATAGCGAGACAGCAGGGCTACATATTTAAAATGCTTGATTTCGGGTCTGATGTTGAGGAGACAAGAAAGCAGTTTGGCGATATGAGGGCGTATGTTGTAAAGTTTATCGATGAGAGGGAGCGGCAGGCCGACTAAGTAAAATAAATATAGATAGATTTAGCTTGTCATAAATGGTCGACTTCATTATAATGTGTGTATAAAGATTACTACAGGAAAGGGATAATATGAATCAGGAAAAGGTTATTGTTATAGACTTTGGCGGACAGTACAATCAGTTGGTTGCGCGTCGTGTCCGTGAATGTAATGTATACTGTGAAATCTATTCTTACAAGACGCCTCTTGAACAGATTAAAGAGATGAAGCCTAAGGGCATTATTCTCACGGGAGGACCTAACAGCTGTTATGAGGAGGGTGCGCCTTCATGTACAAGGGAATTGTTTGAAATGGGCATCCCTGTTCTCGGACTCTGCTACGGAGCACAGCTTATGCAGCATGTACTCGGAGGAAAGGTGGAAAAAGCACCTGTGCGCGAGTATGGCAAGACCGAGGTCTTTGTGGACAAGAGCAGCGCTCTGTTTGACGGCGTATCAGAGAAAACAATCTGCTGGATGAGCCATTTTGACTATATTTCCTGCGCGGCGCCGGGCTTCAGAATTGTAGCGCACACAGCCGACTGTCCTGTGGCGGCAGCAGAGTGTGCCGAAAAGAATTTGTATGCTATTCAGTTCCACCCTGAGGTGCTTCACACACAGGAGGGCACCAAGATGCTTTACAATTTCGTGCGCGGTGTATGCGGCTGTGCCGGAACATGGAAAATGGATGCTTTCGTTGAAAATACTATTAAGGAGATACGTGAAAAGGTTGGCGGCGGCAAGGTGCTTCTTGCGCTGTCGGGCGGCGTTGATTCTTCAGTAGCGGCAGGTCTGCTCTCAAGAGCCATAGGAAAACAGCTCACATGTGTGTTTGTTGACCACGGACTTCTACGCAAAAATGAGGGCGACGAGGTTGAGAGTGTATTCGGTCCAAACGGTCAGTTTGATCTTAATTTTATCAGGGTAAACGCTCAGGAGAGATATTACTCAAAGCTTGCCGGCGTAACGGAGCCTGAGAAGAAGAGAAAGATAATCGGCGAGGAGTTCATCCGTGTGTTTGAGGAGGAGGCAAAGAAAATCGGAGCAGTTGATTTTCTTGCCCAGGGCACGATTTATCCGGATGTTGTTGAGAGCGGTCTCGGAGGCGAGTCTGCCGTTATAAAGTCTCATCACAATGTAGGCGGACTTCCTGACTATGTCGATTTTAAGGAAATTATTGAGCCTCTCCGCGATTTGTTTAAGGACGAGGTGCGCAAGGCGGGGCTTGAACTCGGCATCCCTGAAAACCTTGTATTTCGTCAGCCGTTCCCTGGTCCGGGTCTCGGCATCAGAATTATAGGCGAGGTCACTGCCGAGAAGGTTAGAATTGTTCAGGATGCTGACGCAATTTACCGTGAGGAGATTGCAAAGGCAGGCCTTGACCGCAGCATAGGCCAGTATTTTGCGGCTCTCACTAATATGCGTTCAGTCGGCGTAATGGGTGACGAGAGGACTTACGACTACGCAGTCGCTCTCAGAGCAGTAAACACAGTTGACTTTATGACTGCCGAGGCAGCCGAAATCCCGTTCTCGGTATTACAGACAGTTATGAGCAGGATTATAAATGAGGTCAGAGGGGTCAACCGCGTATTTTATGATTTGACGAGCAAACCGCCGGGGACGATTGAGTTTGAATAACGGACATTTGAGCTGCAAAGCCTTATTTTACAGGAATTGTGGCTCTTTTGTTTTGCTCTGTGATGTTAATGTGATGTTAAGAATGATATGCCACTACTTTTCCTACTCAAAACGGCGGTTATTCTCATGATGTGCAGCTTCCTGTTGCTTGTGGGAGATGTGATCTGATTGAAATTCCTGTCGAAGTATGTTAGAATCTGATTCATGGAACCCATGACAGGGGTGGTAGCCTCCCGAGCCAATTGACCGGCTTACCGGAATACATAGGAAGGGAGGTGGTGCAAATGACAACTTACGAAATCATTATGGTTTTCTTGGGGATAATCGGCTTGCTCATTGCATTGCTTACCTTTCTCGACAAGAGAAATAAGCGCAAATAAAAATGCCTACTCTGTCGCAACCAGAGTAGGCGATGTCCGTATGGACCAATAACCTGCTTCGGGACTCCACCTTTTGGAGTGGGGCTCCTGAGAGGCATCTGTTGGAGCAGGTGCCTTTCCTTATGTTTAATATAACACAATAATTATATGATTTCAACTTTATTTTACTTTTGGTAATCTCATTACTCTAACGATTGCGGAATTGATTTAGCCTGTCTGCAAGCTTCTGGTCCTTATCCGGATACAGGTGCGAGTATGTATCGAGAGTGGTCTTTACGGATTCGTGACCGAGCCGGTCCGCAATCTCCAGTGGCGAAAAGCCGAGCTCTATCAACATACTTGCGTGTGAGTGGCGCAGATCATGAACTCTGATAATCGGTAGCCCTGCTTTGTCTGCAACTCTTTTAATCTCTTTCTCTAGAGCTGACTTCGTAAAATAGAAGATACGGTCCCCCTTTTCAATCCCGTACAGTTTCGATACATATTCCTGTATATCATCATACAGAAAATCCGGAATAGAGATACATCGCTTAGCTTTTGGTGTCTTCGGTTCAAGAAACAGTTCTTTCCCCTTGACCTTTGCATAGTTCTTGTTGATGTTAATCCGCTTTGACGGAAGAATGTCTGCAGGAGTGAGAGCTAGCAGCTCCCCAGACCTCATTCCGGTGTAAAACAGAATGTCAAATGCCAGCTTGACAGAGGACTTCTGTATCTCTGCAGAGAATTTCTCATACTGCGCCTGCGTCCAGATGTTCATCTCATCTGCCCTGCTCTTT
>CASFUI010000237.1 GCA_949297565.1 uncultured Eubacteriales bacterium | reverse complement strand
GTTCACGAGTCTTTCTTCGCGTTCCTTATGTAAACCGCTTCGGAATGGGGGCAGTATGTTTAAGCTTGAACACGGACAGACGTCAGGTACATTTGTAACAGAATATTCGGGAAATTCAGAAAAAATTACAATAGATGAGCAGATTGACGGGCAAAAAATTGCGGGTATAGGCGCGTTTGCGTTCAGTGAACACCGAGAGCTTACCGAGATAACACTGCCAGACACAATAGCCTTTATATGGGCTCATGCATTTTATAACTGCCGCAATCTCAAAAAAATATCGCTGAGCGACAGAGTGACGGATATCGGTGACGGGGCTTTTAAGAACTGTTACAATATCAGTGAAATCTGTATAAAAATGACGGGCATCGGCATGAAATGCCTGAAGGGAATACTGTCAGAGGTCAATAATGAAGTGGCGGTAACAATAGAGTATCCGGAAAATACAGCAGTACTTGTCTTTCCGTACTATCTGTACAACTATGAGGAGAATACGCCTGCAAGGATTGTAAATCAGATTACCGAGGGCTCGGGAATACAGTACAGAGAGTGCATAGATGGAGATGATATCAACTATGTCCAGTATGACAGGCTGTTTGAGGCAGGACTGCATATTGACGTCATGGATTCGGCGTGGAAAATAGCCTGCTGCCGTCTCAGATATCCGTACAAGCTGGGCGCTGAGGCGAAAGAGAGGTATACGAAATTCATATCCGAAAATATGCGCGCGCTTATAAATAATATGACTCGAGGGGAGGATTACGACGCTCTCAACATGCTTTTGTCAATGGAAATGCTTGACAGAGACGACTGCGCGGCATGCATTGACACAGCCAGGGAAGAATCATGTATGGAGGGGCTTGGAATACTGCTTGCCTATCAGAAAGCGCATTTTGGGACGTCCCACAGAAAGTTTGAATTTTAGAGCACAGGGGAGGCTTGAATTGGAAGATAACAGGAGAGGTGAAAAGGACTGGGCGCAGCTTGGAAGGCGTATTTTAGATACTGCCAAGCAGGAGCTGTTTCTCGGAATGAGGTATCTGTTTTCGGCGCTCAATATGCTTGAATATTCAGAAAACAGACAGATAGCTTATGTTGCAACCGACGGCAGCAGTCTCTATTATAATCCCATGCTGCTGGCACAGCGCTATAAGGCGGAGCCGACAGATGTCAACAGAGCGTTTCTTCATATGGTAATGCACTGTCTTTTTAGAAATATATTTGAGGGAAGCAGGTATGAAAGCGAAGAGGACAGGCAGCTGTGGGATTTGGCGTGCGACATCTGCGCCGAGTATCTTGTTGACAGCATAGAACTGAGCTGTGTCATGAAGCCCGAAAATACAGAAAGGGAAAATATTTACCGTGAGCTGTCAAAGAGCTGCAGGGTATTCAGCGCGCAGAATGTATATTATGTCTTAAAAACACAGATGAGGTCATCGGCGGATAAATGGAGCGCCGCGGGCATTTTTTATGTGGACGACCACAGATACTGGTATGAAAACAGGAAAGAAAATGACGGAGGAAGCGGCGAAAACAGCAGAGACGATGATGGAAACGGCGGCAGTCAGCCGGACGGCGGGAATAAAAAGAGTGAAAAACAGTGGGAGGACGCCGCAAAAAAATTACAGTCCGCAATGAGCTTTGATTCCGGCAGGGGTGATACAAAGGGAAGGCTTCTGAGGACGCTTCGTGCCGAAAATCATAAAGAAATTTCATATCGGGATTTTTTGAGAAAATTTGCTGTGGTCAGGGAAAAAATGCATGTGGACATGGATTCTTTTGACTATGGATATTATAATTACGGAATGACTGTATACAAAAATATGCCGCTTATTGAGGAACTGGAATACAGGGAGGAGAGCGGAATTGAGGATTTTGTGATTGTTCTCGACACCTCTGGCTCCTGTGCATACAGTCTTATTCAGCGCTTTATTGACACTACATTTAACATTCTCACCGAGTCAGAGGTGTTTTTCGATAAAATTAAGCTGCACATTGTACAGTGCGACAATCAGGTACAGGAGGATACTGTTATCACAGACATATCACAGGCTGAGGCTTTTAAAAATAATTTTACTGTCAGGGGATTTGGAGGAACTGATTTTCGCCCGGCGTTTAACTATATTGAGAAGCTGCGCCGGGAGGGAAGCCTTAAACGCCTTAAAGGAGTGCTTTATTTTACGGACGGATATGGAATATATCCATCGCACAGGCCTGCGTATGACGTGGCGTTTGTATTTCCTGAGATGTATGATGCGGAGAGGATTGTGCCCGGGTGGGCGATAAGAGTTGAACTGCCTGAGCTTCAGGAATAATAAATTTTGCCGGGAGCGGCGGAAACGGAGAGAACATGAATATCAGCAGAGCAAAGGAAGAGATAAAGAATACCGTGAGAGCCTATCTTGCCAAGGACGAGGAGGGACGCCCGCTTATACCTGCGGTGCGGCAGCGCCCCGTGCTGCTTATAGGACCGCCGGGAATAGGAAAAACGGCGATTATGGAGCAGGCTGCCAGAGAATGCGGCATAGGGCTTGCGGCGTACACAATGACTCACCACACCAGACAGAGCGCAATGGGGCTTCCGTTTATAGACAAAAAAATTTATGACGGTAAAGAGGTGTCGGTTACATCGTATACGATGAGTGAGATTATCTCGTCTGTACATGATAAGATAGAGAAAACAGGAATAAGAGAAGGAATTCTGTTTATAGATGAGATTAACTGTGTATCGGAGACGCTTGCGCCCGTAATGCTTCAGTTCCTTCAGGCTAAGATGTTCGGAAATACAAGGGTGCCTGAGGGCTGGATTATTGTGGCGGCGGGAAATCCGCCTGAATACAACCGTTCGGTCAGAGAATTTGATGTCGTGACTCTGGACAGGGTTAAATATATTGAAGTAACGCCTGATTACAGCGCGTGGAAGGCATACGCGCAGAAAAATGACGTTCACAGGGCGATTTTATCGTATCTTGACGCCAGACAGGAAAATTTTTATAAAATAGAGACTACGGTTGAGGGAAAGAGATTTGTCACAGCCAGAGGCTGGGAGGATTTGTCCGACATGCTCAAGGCTTATGAGAGGCTGGGGATTCCCGCTGATGAGCAGCTCGCCGGAGAATATATACAGGAGCCTGAGACGGCTATGGATTTTGCTAATTATCTGTCGCTTTATTACAAATATGAGAAGGCTTACAGCGTGAACGATATTCTCGGCGGAAATGCGGCAGAGCAGGTTTATGAGAGAATAAAAAATGCGCCGTTTGACGAGAGGGTGAGCGTTGTCAGTCTGATACTCGGCGGGCTTAATAATCTGTTTAAAAAATATTACAGGTGCACTCAGACGGCTCAGGAGCTGTTTGATGAGCTGAAAGCATTTCAGAGGGATGAAGCGAAGCCTTTTGAGGAGGTTGTCAGGGGATACGCGGCTGACTTTGTTGAAAAAAGGGAGGGCGGATTTCTTGACGATGAGCAGCTCGCTGTAAAATCTCAGGTTATGAAACTTTTAAACAGTTATACGCTTGCCGTAAAGGAGCAGGGAGCTTTAGGACATGCTGCGCAGTTTGAGGTGGTTTCAGCGGAGTTTATGAAGCTGTCCGATGAGCGGGAGAGGCTTTCTGAGGAGGTTTCGCAGGCTCTTGAGCACGCGTTTGATTTCGGGGAGCGCGCTTTCGGGCAGGGGCCGGAGCTTGTGTTTTTTGTGACGGAGCTTGCGGCCGGATTTTACAGTCTTTCGTTTATTCAGGAAAACGGAAACGAGAGGTTTTACCGCTATAATAAGAGTATGCTTCGCGATACGGCGAGAGAGCGGCTTATAAGCGAGCTTTGAAAATGTTTATATTTTCTTAATTGCATTTATGACCCGGCAGGGATATATTGGTATACAGGTTTTTTAAAATGAAACAGAGAAAGGAAGAATATATGCTTGAGCTAGAAGGTATAAAAAAGACCTATGTCACAGGCACCACATCTGTGGAAGCACTAAAGGGTATTAATCTCAGATTTCGCGACAGTGAGTTTGTATCAATACTCGGACAGTCGGGCTGCGGAAAGACTACGCTTCTCAATATAATAGGCGGGCTGGATCAGTATACGCAGGGCGATTTGAGAATTAACGGAAAATCTACAAAGGATTTTAAAGACAGGGACTGGGATGCTTACAGAAACAACTCTATCGGTTTTGTATTTCAGAGCTATAATCTGATACCTCACCAGACTGTGCTTGCGAATGTTGAGCTGGCGCTTACTCTTTCGGGCGTCTCCAAAACAGAGAGGAGACAGAGGGCGAAGGAGGCGCTTGAAAAGGTAGGGCTTTCTGAGCAGATACACAAAAAGCCTAATCAGATGTCAGGAGGACAGATGCAGCGCGTGGCGATAGCAAGAGCGCTTGTGAATAATCCTGATATTCTTCTGGCAGACGAGCCGACCGGGGCTCTTGATACCGAGACCAGCGTTCAGATTATGGAGCTGTTAAAGGAAATTGCAAAAGACCGCCTTATAATTATGGTTACTCACAACCCTGAGCTTGCCGAAAAATACTCGACAAGAATTATAAGGCTGCTTGACGGAAAAATTACAGATGACAGCGACGAGTATACAGAGGAACAGATGAAGGAGGACGTCAGGAAAATTGACAGCGCCCGCTCCTCTGATACTGAAATTTCAGCGTCAAAGAAGAAAAAGAAAGAAAAGAAACCAAAAACCTCGATGTCATTTCTTACGGCTCTTGGTCTTAGTATGAATAATCTTCTTACCAAAAAGACAAGGACAATTCTCACTGCGTTTGCAGGGAGCATAGGTATTATAGGAATTGCATTGATACTGTCTATCTCAAACGGTATTCAGTTATATATCGACCGCGTTCAGCGTGACACACTCTCAAGCTATCCTATTCAGCTGCAGAAGGAAAGCGTGGATATAGGAGGTCTTATTGAGAGCATGGCCGGAAGCGGTGACAAGGAGATAACTCACGGCACGGATAAGGTTTACAGCAACAATATAATGACGGAAATGGTCAACAGTATGGTTGCAGAGGTAAACAGCAATAATTTGAAGGCTTTTAAGACATATATTGAGGAGCACAGCGATGAGGTAAACAGCTTGATAAGCGATATACAATACAGCTATGACGTACCTCTTTATATTTACTCATCTGATACTTCAGATGGCGCAGTGCAGCTTAATCCGAGCACTATTATGGAAAATATGTACGGCGTATCCGCCTCAGACGGAGGAATGATGTCTGCAAGCATGCAGAATACAAGCGTATGGTCTCAGCTTCTTGGCAACAGAGAGGTTTTAGATGAGCAGTATGATTTGCTGGCAGGGGCATGGCCGGAAAATTATAACGAAGTTGTAATTCTGGTGGATGAAAATAATGAGATTGACGATTACACGCTTTACTCACTCGGATTTAAGGACCCGTCAGAGGTTAAGACTATTTTTAAAAATGTCATGTCCGGAGATACATTTGAGAGCGAGGAGCTTGAGCTCACCTATGATGAAGTGCTGGCACATACATTCAAGCTTGTTATTCCGACAGATTTGTACAGATATGACGAGAAGACAGGCACATGGGAGGACTGTTCGGATGACGATAATTATATGACATCAGTTATAAATGACGCTGAGGAGATTAAAATTTCAGGAATTATCCGTAAGAATCCGGATGCCGTGAGCGCGTCTGTGAGCAGCGGAGTGGCGTATACAAGAGATTTAATGCTTCACATAATTGATAGGGTAAATGAGGCTGACATCGTAAAGCAG
>CASFUI010000236.1 GCA_949297565.1 uncultured Eubacteriales bacterium | reverse complement strand
ATTAAAAGACAACTGTTTATTAAAACGTGACCGTTTTCAATGTAAGAGTATTGTTCCTGACTTAATCCAACCTTTACGGCAAGTTCGCTTTGTGAAAGTCCGAGAAGCTTTCTGTACAAAACAAGACGTTTGAGCACGTCTGTATAATCCCCCATGTAAATCATCCCCCATAATGTTTTATAAGAATGATATTAAGGGATTAATGTGCTGCTTGAATATATAAATATTTAATTAGTAGTCAAATGGTGTTCAGCTGTTTGAAAATTGCAGATAAAACCTGCGTTTGGGGCATTTGACATATTATTGGTAATGAAGAGGTCAGGGGTCCGACTCCCCCCATCAGCTTAATTAGAAACTGCCGCCAAACGCGATAAATATGCTGTTTTGGCGGCGGTTTTTGCGTTTGAGTCTTAAAAAGCCGTAATTTAATTAAGCCTGAACACTCCATGCGCATTCATATAAGTGATAAGTAAGCTCAATAAATTTCACAATATTATTGTCAACTATCTCGCAGCGGTATTTAAGCTTGCTTCTGGTGGAGTGCATCGGTGAGCTGGAATAAATTTTATATGAAATTCCGTTTAGCCTGACATATAAGGGTTTAACTTCTCCGCCGGAACTAAAAGAGGCTATAACAGGAACGATAATAATATTAGTGGTGTCGAAAATGGAAGATGAAAAAGATGCCGCCATATTGCCTCCTTGCAGATGATAATATATAGTATTTGCGCAAGGAGTAAATTTATAACGATATAAATATACAATGGCGGCATACAGCAGAATCATATATAAAAAATATGTCTGTATGCGAAAGTCGATGTTTCCGGTATCAGAAAAATTATTGATTGTCAGAGTTTTCACAGATACTCTTGCGGACAGATACAGACGCTAACATGTCTGCGAGCGTCATAAGGTCGGCGGAGAGAACTGCGATTTCATCGGCAGAGAGACATTCGGACAGTCGGCACGCAACAGTAGAAAGAAAGTAAAGGTTATGGCATGATTTATTCATAGTTGCAGATATTAAGATTTATTATTTTGTTTATATTATTATATGCCGGAAAATTTTGAGTGATAGTTTATGTAAGCAGGGCAAATGCCCTGCTGTGTCAGCACTCCGGTTTAGGAGGCTTCTTATCGCAGTCGTCAAGAATAGGCTTTACTAAATCAAGTTTAGATTTCAGCACAACTTCGAGAGCGGTAATCTTATCAACCATATCTTCAACAGATTTATTGACTTCAATAATATCTTTTGTGCTGCAGTCGTGCATGGAGATAACCTTCTGTATCTTTTCGCCTTCGGCGTTGAGAATGTGAGATATAGCGGTTTCCTCCAGTGCGATAGACTGCACAAGAGAAGCTGCGGCACAACATTTATTTATGTTTGTGCACTCAATTTTTGGCATGCTCATAAAAAAGTCCTTTATTTGTTTTCAGTTTATTATATGAGGCATAGAAGTAAAGGTTAAAATGCGCGATATAATTGTCCATATATTAATAAGGTTAATAAGGAGAAATTAGGATTGAGAGAAATGTGTTTTCGCCCTATAGGTTATATTTATACGGATTTTCCGTGCAAGTTTGGAATTCCAAGACAGAGCGGGATTATAGACGAGCTTAAGGGAAAGATTATATTTGAGCCGGAGTTCAGACAGGTACAGGCATTTCGCGGACTTGAGGAATTTTCGCATATATGGGTTTTGTGGGGATTTTCAGAGTCGAAAAGGGAGAACTGGGCAGCTACGGTCACTCCTCCCAGACTGGGAGGACGAAAAAGAATGGGGGTGTTTGCAACCAGAGCTCCGTATCGTCCAAATAATATAGGTTTGTCCTGTGTAAGGCTGGAAAAAATTGAGATTACACAGGAGTACGGACCGGTGGTCAATGTGGCGGGAATTGATATGGTAAGCGGTACTCCCGTATATGACATAAAACCGTATATAGTGTATACCGACTGTCATCCTGATGCTGCGCAGGGATATGTGAGCGATACAATAAAACACAGACTGTCGGTTGTATTTCCGGGTAAATTGCTGGCGGTACTGCCTGAGGAAAAGAGAGACGCGGCTGTAAAAGTCCTTGAGCAGGACCCCAGACCTGCATATGAT
>CASFUI010000235.1 GCA_949297565.1 uncultured Eubacteriales bacterium | reverse complement strand
GATTTGCACAGATAAACATCGCTTATGCGCTCTCCGTCTCTGAAACTCTCAATATAATGCATTTTTCCTTCTACCTTTCTCCCGGTACAGAGCTCTGCCTTACCGCCAGAACAACAGAAAATGTCAGTTCCCGGTACTCGTCGCGCCCTGCCCTCTTAACAGTTACAGTAATATTTTCTCCATTGCTGCACTGATATAGTTTCTCACTAAATTCCTGAATTGTCAAAACAGTATTTCCGTTGAACTGCGTAATAACGTCACCTGACTGCAGCCCCGCATAAAATGCCGGGGAATCCATAATCACATCTGTAATATAAATTCCCATAGGCAGCTTATACCGCTCGGCGGTTGAGGTTGTGACATTTGTGCCCCTAATACCGAGATAAACAATATCGGAACTGCTTGAGAGAATTTCAATCATAGGCTTTAAATCAGAAATTCCCAGCGCCTCCATATGCTGCAAATCCTCTGAGGGACGCCCGATGCCTATCACATTTCCGGCCATATTGAAAAAATAACAGTAATCGCCGGCAGACGGAACAATTCCCGTCTCAAAAATTTCAAATGAATTGTCAACGCTGCTCTCAGTTGTTATCGCAGACACATTTCCATATCTTACCTCATCCATACTTCCCGAAATTCTGCCGACCGCGACCACCTCATCCTGTTCCTCCACAATATACGAGTTATCAAGAACAGCTATCGATACGTCAAAATCTTCTGAAGATGAAATACTGTTTTTTTCGGCTCTTAACAGCGACAGCCCGCTGTAACTGTCGCTTCCTATCAGATATGCCTGTCCTACGGCGGATTCGCCGAACTTTACGGCACATCCGCCTCCTGTCATCCTCATCAGCTTTTCATCTGTCAGAATAACATAATAATCTTCAAGCTCACCGACTATAAGTCCTGCTACGTCCTCACGCTCACCATCTTCATAGGGCTGCTCCTCGTCAGCCATATATACTCCTTCAAGCACAACCATACATTTTCTGGCATTCTCTACAATCTCAGACAAAGACTTTACCTCTGCCGCAGCCTCCTCAGTCTGCGCCGGACGCTCCAAAATATCCTCTGAAAAATCATAATCTATAAGATACTCATCTTTTTTCATGATAAGAGAGCTCTGAGGCTGACTTTCTCCGTTTATCCTTCTGTCAAGGAACGGATATAATATAACCATTACGCCGCATGCGACAGCCCCGAACAAAACCGCAGCAAGCATCAGCTTTAAAAGACTGAAGAGCTTTTTATACTTGACTCTCGGATTTACAACAATCCTCTCTGTATACAAAGAGAAATCTTCACCGGTATATTCTGTTCTGCTGTTTTTATCCTTTAATTCCATGCCTGTATATTCCGCCTCGCTGCTTTTGTTCTCTAACTCCATATTCAATGTTACCCTTCAGCAAAAAATCAAGAATTTAATTACCCACGACCTGTTAAAATGTAACAGTTCATACCGAGCCATTCGCATGGCTTAACTGTTACGTTATGTTACGTTAAAATCAATAATTATATATGTATAATTCAAAACCGATAACATTATACTCAATAAATATGAACATTCTATGACATACATGTAAAAGAATTTACACGAAAGAACTTACACAAACATCAATGCGGCAATTCAGCAATAAATTCATTACACTGGCTTTTTTAGCGCAGATAATGTAAAATAAATACAGTTCGGACAATTTGCGCGTGTGTCTGCCGCTGACAGACAATAAGTGAATGTGCTCCGGGCTTTCTGTCCTCAAAAAACACCGATGACAGAATTTAATGAAAATATTTTTATGAACGGAGAATTATAATGAATTACAAGTCACTTTCGACTCTTGAATATAACAAAATCACAGAAAAACTCGCCTCCTACGCAGGATGTGAAGCCGCGAAGCAGGCAGCGCTCGGACTTAAGCCTATGACAGACATTGACGAAATCAATCTTGCGCTCACACAGACAAGCGACGCTCTGTCACGTATATACGCGAAGGGAAGCGTTTCTTTTTCGGGTGTCTCGGACATTTCAGACAGTGTTAAACGCTTAGAGGTAGGGAGCACGCTCAGCATACTTGAGCTTCTGCGCATAAGCGCGCTTCTTTCGACAGCCGCGGCGGCAAAATCGCATTACGAGGAGACAACCGACAGCCTGACAGAATATTTTAACTCGCTCTGCCCTCTGACGCCGCTGAACACACAGATTAAGCGCTGCATTATCTCAGAGGAAGAGATAAGCGATGACGCAAGCGCGGCGCTTCGGGACCTGAGGCGTCAGAAGCGCATTGCTTCCGACCGTATACACACTGAATTAAACAAGCTTCTCAACTCTCCCTCTACAAGGAGCTGCCTTCAGGACTATGTAATCACAATGCGGCAGGGACGCTACTGCCTTCCCGTAAAAGCAGAATATAAATCACAGGTTGCCGGTATGATACACGACCAGTCGGCAACAGGCTCAACTCTGTTTATCGAGCCTGCCGCAGTCGTAAAATTAAACAACGACATACGTGAGCTGGAGCTTAAGGAGCAGGCGGAAATCGAGCGCATACTTGCGGAGCTGAGCGCTGAGGCAGCAGGCTTTACGGACGAGCTAACATCAGACTATACGATGCTTGTAACACTTGATTTTATATTTGCAAAGGCGCAGCTTTCAAAACACTATAACTGCTCCTGCCCTGTCATGAACACTAAAAAATATATAAATATTAAAAAAGGCCGCCATCCGCTTATTCCGGCAAAGTCAGTTGTCCCTATTGACATTTATCTTGGCAGAGAATTTGACCTGCTGATAGTCACAGGACCTAATACGGGAGGAAAAACCGTATCGTTAAAAACAGTCGGACTCCTCACCTTAATGGCACAGTCGGGACTCCACATACCGGCTATGGAGCATTCTGAGATAGCCGTATTTGACAATATTTTTGCTGATATAGGCGATGAGCAGAGCATTGAACAGAGTCTCAGCACCTTCTCTTCACACATGACGAATACAGTCAGCATTTTAAAAGAGGCTGACGAAAACAGCCTTATTCTATTTGACGAGATAGGCGCGGGAACTGACCCTGATGAGGGAGCCGCACTCGCTATTGCAATTCTGAGCGATTTGCACGGCAGAGGGATAACTACAATGGCTACAACACATTACAGTGAAATCAAAGTATTCGCGCTGACAACAGAGGGTGTCGAGAACGCCTGCTGTGAGTTTGATGTAGCTACGCTCTCGCCTACCTACAGACTGCTTATCGGAGTACCGGGAAAGAGCAACGCATTTGCAATCTCAAGAAAACTCGGTCTTCCGTCATATATTATCGATGATGCGGCAAACCGCATGGACGCCAACGACATACATTTTGAGGACCTGCTCTCAGACCTTGAAAACAGCAGAATTACCATTGAAAAAGAACAGGCGGAAATAAACGAGTATAAGGAAGAAATACGCAAGCTGAAAGCGGAGCTGGCAGCTAAATCAAAACGGCTTGACGAGCGCACCGACAAAATTATCCGCAAGGCAAACGAGGAAGCCGCGGAAATTCTTAGAGAGGCAAAGGAATACGCCGACGAGACTATAAAGACAATGAACAAACACGGGATGAGCGTAAGAGAGCTTGAAAAACAGCGAAGCGCCGTCCGGGACAAGATGAATAAACGCCAGGAAAAGCTCGCGGTAAAACAGAAAGCTCCAAAGGCCCGCAAAGCCTCATCTATTGAAGATTTCAAGCCGGGCGTGCACGTCCGCGTTCTCAGCATGAATTTGATAGGCACCGTGACCGGAACGCCGAACTCCAAGGGTGAAATAACCGTATCTGTCGGCAGCCTTAACACAAAGACAAAGATGAACAATCTTGAAATTCTCACTGACTACAAGGACCCTGAGGAGAGCAAATATTCAGCCTCTAAGGTCGGCGGCTCCGGCAAAATAAAAATGTCAAAGAGCGCTTCAATCTCTCCTGAGATAAATCTTCTCGGACTGACGGTTGACGAGGCTGTTTCAAGACTGGACAAATATCTTGACGATGCTTATATCGCCAAAATAGGACAGGTGCGCATTGTACACGGAAAAGGCACCGGAGCACTAAGAAACGGCGTAGCGGCGTATCTTAAAGGCGTGCCTTATGTAAAATCCTTCCGGCTCGGTGAAGTCGGCGAGGGCGATGCGGGTGTAACCATTGTGGAGTTTAAGTAGCAGATATAAAACAAAAATGAACGACGGAGGTTTTTATGGCAATTAAACAGAGAATACTTATTGTGGACGATGATGAAAACATCGCAGAATTGATTTCACTTTACCTGACAAAGGAATGTTTCGAGACAAAAATCGTGTATGACGGGGAGAGCGCTCTCACGCAGCTTTCATCCTTCAAGCCGAATTTAATTTTACTTGATCTGATGCTTCCCGGAATAGACGGCTATCAGGTTTGCCGCGAAATCCGAAAGAACAACAATACGCCTATAATCATGCTCTCTGCAAAGGGCGAGACTTTTGACAAGGTACTCGGACTTGAGCTCGGAGCCGACGACTATATGATTAAGCCGTTTGAGACGAAAGAGCTTGTTGCCCGCGTAAAGGCAGTGCTGAGACGCTACCACCTGCCGCAGTCCCAGACAAACTCAGGCGATGCCTCACAGATTGTCGAGTATCCTGATCTGACAATCAACCTCGGAAACTACTCTGTTTTATATTACGGAAAAAATATAGAGATGCCGCCTAAAGAGCTCGAGCTTCTGTACTTTCTCGCCTCCTCTCCCAATCAGGTTTTCACAAGAGAACAGCTTCTCGACAACATATGGGGATATGAATATATCGGCGACACACGTACAGTTGACGTGCACATAAAACGTATACGCGAAAAAATCAAAGACCATGAGCGCTGGTCAATCGACACCGTATGGGGAATAGGCTACAAATTCGCAACAAAATAAAAACCAAAAAGGACGGCAAAGTAAATGAAGCTCAATATATTAAGCAAATATATATGTGTTTATATAGCTGTCGCGATTATCGGCTTTGTAGGTGTTACGCTTCTGGCATACAGAATTGACTACAACAGAGTATATAAAGAAAAATCCGATGACATGTACAAACAGGCAGTATCTATCGCGGCAAGATTTGCTCCCGACTATTTCAGCAACGACAAGCTGAGAATTATAGAGCTTGAGCTGAACACAATCGCGGAGCTTGACCATACGCGCATAATGTTTATAAACACTGACGGCAACGTAATCCTCGACACTAAATATATCAATGTAAATGAGGAGATTGATGACAGCGGAATTTTATACTCTATAAGCGATTTTAACATCAACTCGCTCGGCTCCGGCCATTCCGTTACAGGCAACTTCTACGGAGTGTTCGATGAAACCCAGATTTCCGTGTTCGCTCCGATTACAAACGCGTTTGTGATGAAAGGCTACGTTGTAGTACATATGCCCGAATCTGTTATAACACAGCGCGTATACACAACCTTTAACACAAACTATTTTACGCTTCTCATGGTGCTGCTTTTAAACTTAAGCTTTATCGTGCTGTATATAATACATGTCCACAATCCTCTCAAAGCCGTCTCAAAAGCAATTAAGGAATACGGCAGGGGCAATCTGTCCTACAAGGTGCATGCAGGGCATAACGACGAGATGAGTAATCTGTCTGCATCCCTCAACTACATGGCAAGCCAGATTAATGAGATGGACCAGTTTCAGCAGAAGTTCCTCTCCAACATATCACACGATTTCCGCTCGCCTCTGACTTCTATCAAGGGCTATCTTGAGGCGATAGAGGACGGCACAGTTCCGCCTGAGATGATTAACAAATATATAAAAATCGTGCTGTTCGAGACGGATCGCCTTACTAAGCTGACCAGCAACATTCTTACGCTTAATGAGCTCGACCCAAAGACTGTCCGCCTTGAAATTGCGAGCTTTGATATAAATGCGCTTATAAAGCATACCATCGAGACCTTTGAGGTCACCTGCAAAAAGAGAAAAATACAGTTCCAGCTTACCTTTTCCGGCGAAAAAGAGTGGGTTTCGGCAGATAAAAGCAAAATCGGTCAGGTCATATACAACCTTATAGACAACGCAATAAAATTCAGCCCGGAAAACTCAAATATTTTTATATCAGTTAAGGAAAAAGGCGAAAAAGCATATATCTCGGTCAAGGATAACGGCTGCGGAATATCAAAAGAAAATATTGACAGAATATGGGACCGTTTTTATAAATCAGATTCGTCAAGAGGGCGCGACAAGAAGGGCTCAGGTCTTGGGCTTTCTATCGTAAAGGAAATTATTTCCGCCCACAATGAAAATATAGACGTGATAAGCACTGTAGGCGTCGGAACTGAATTTATCTTTACGCTTCCGCTCTCCAAAGCGCCTTCATAGCTTACTTCCATGACAGCCGGTGGAGATGTCCCTCACAGTTCATTTCCCCGAAATTCTGCTGTCTTAACGCCTCATACAAAACAATGGCGACCGAATTGGATAGATTAAGAGAGCGTATATCTCCAATCATTGGAATACGAACACAGTTTTCCTCGTGCTCGACAAGAATTTCTTCAGGAATTCCGGCGCTCTCTTTGCCGAACATTATATAGCAGTCCGGCTCATATGTGACATCTGTATATATCCTGTGCGCCTTTGTAGTAGCCATGTAAATCTTCGCACCCGGATTTTTCTCAAGGAAATCATTAAAATCATCATAGACCGTGACATCCAGCTTATCCCAGTAATCCAGTCCGGCACGCTTTAACATTTTCTCGTTAAGCCTGAAGCCGAGCGGCTCTATCAGATGAAGCCTCGCCCCCGCCGCAACGCAGGTTCTTCCAATATTTCCGGTATTTGCCGGCATCTCCGGCTCATGCAGTACAATATTAATCATCTTATCCCTCATTTCTGAGCGACTTGTCGCGAAGAGGCGATGAGAAATCCGCGCAGGCGGTTTCTCATCTGCCATCAGGGCTATTTGCTTTCGCTCAGAAACAAATAGCCGTGTGAAAAATCAGCTATCAAGCTGATTTTTCACACTAATCCTCACTTCTAAGGCTGCCTATAAATTTTTCTATTCTCTCAAGTCCGACCTTTAAATTTTCAACCGAGTACGCGTATGAAATCCTCACAAATCCCTCGCCCGATGCCCCAAAAGCCGTTCCGGGCACAACCGCGAGCTTCTGTTCCGCCAGCAGCCTGTTTGCAAACTCGTCTGACGTCATTTTGAACTTTTTAATCGAAGGGAAAACATAAAACGCGCCGTACGGCTCAAAACAATCTATTCCCATCTCCCTGAAGGCATTCAGCAGAAAACGTCTCCTCTGATTATACGCCTCCACCATTTTTTTGACCTCTTCATCACAGCTTCTGAGAGCTTCCACAGCCGCAAACTGGCTGTTTGTCGGAGCGCACATTATCGCGAACTGATGAAGCTTAATCATCTGCGACATAATCTGCTCAGGCGCACACGCGTATCCAAGTCTCCAGCCCGTCATCGCAAACGCCTTTGAAAATCCGTTTATGACGACTGTGCGTTCCTTCATTCCCGGAAATGAGGCAATGGAGCAATGAGTGTTGTCGTATGTAAGCTCAGCATATATCTCGTCAGAGATTACAAAAAGGTCCTTCTCTATAATCACAGGTACAAGCTCCGCGAGCTCTTCTTTTGTCATAATTGCGCCTGTCGGATTATTCGGATACGCCAGAATAAGTATTTTAGTTTTATCGGTTATACTCTCAAGCAGCTCCTCCTTTGTGAGCTTAAACTCATTTTCTTCCTTGAGTTCAATTATCACAGGCTTTGCGTCCGCCATAACGGCGCACGGCACATACGACACATAACACGGCTGAGGAATTAAAACCTCGTCTCCCGGGTCGACCATACAGCGAAGCGCCACATCGATAGCCTCGCTTCCGCCTACTGTCACCATTATTTCACTGTCGGCATCATATTCAAGCTGGTATTTCTTTTCAATGTATCTGCTGATTTCAACTCTTAAATCCTTGAGCCCGGCATTTGACGTATAAAAGGTCCGCCCCTTCTCAAGCGAATAAATTCCCGCCTCCCTTACGATATAAGGCGTGTCGAAATCCGGCTCACCAACGCCGAGAGATATCGCTCCCGGCATCTCATTTACAATATCAAAAAACTTCCTTATCCCTGAGGGCTCAATATCAACTATTTTTTTGGACAATGCGTTTCTCATGGCGTCACCGGAATCCTTTCGTCTTTTTCAGGCTCACCCAGCACTTTTCCGTAATCCTTATATTTCTTGAGGACAAAATGTGTTGACGTGCTCAATACAGAATCGAGCGGCGCAAGCTTATCAGCGACAAACTGCGCAACCGACTTCATTGTCTTTCCCTCTATAATAACTGTGAAATCAAATCCGCCTGACATAAGATAGACGGACGTAATCTCACTGTACTGATAAATTCTTTCCGCAATGCTGTCAAATCCAAGCCCGCGCTGAGGAGTAACCTTAACCTCTATAAGAGCCGTCACTTTCTCCTCGCTCGTCTTATCCCAGTCAATAATTGTATTGTAGCCGCATATAATATGCTCCTTTTCCATATCGGCTATCTCGTTGGCGACTTCCGCCTCCGATGTCCCGAGCATAACCGCCATATCCTTTAAATCTATTCTTGAATTTTTTTCCAGCATGTTCAAAATCTTTTCTCTCATCACTTCAAATCCTTTCAGACAAATATCGATTACGGATATATTTTTCAGCATAATAAAAACAGTCAAGCCCCAAACCTGTACACCTCATCAGGCGACGGCTTTTCGAGATAGCGCAGCTCTTCGAGATTGTGGAGCACTCTGTCGTTTCCTCCTGTTGTCCTTCCTATTATACACGCCTCAACCCCCTCGCTTTTTAATGCCGCGACAACCTGCTCTCCGCTGCATGAGGTCATGAGAAGGCTTCCGCATGAGTTGAGCTGATACGGATTTATATCAAACATTTCACAGATTTCAATAATCTCCTGACGAACAGCTATAGCTCTCAAATCAATATCCAGACCTAAACCTGACGACTCAGCCATATCCCAAAGCGCGGCGTATACGCCTCCCTGTGACATGTCATGCATTGCGCTCACTCCGCTCTTCGCGGCAATACGCGCTTCCTTCTCCACAGACAAATCAGCCCTCGTTCCGTACGCCTTTTCAATAAGCTCTTCTGTATATTTTTTCAGAATTTCGTCCCTGCGGCTGTCAATAATATACCGAATACCGCCAATTCCGATGTATTTTGTCATAATAATATCTTCTCCGGGCATCGCCGCATACGCTCCTGCCGTCCGCGCTCCGTGAATGTCCGCAAACGCTCCGTCACTGCCCGTTCCGTCACTAAAGATTTCCTCACCTGCATAACGCCAGCCCACTGCCGTAACCGCCGCAAGCGGCTTTCCCGTCCCCGGTACCACCTGCGTATGACCTCCGGAAATCTCAATTCCAAGCTGCGAACAGTCCGCCGACAGCTTTGACATTACCTCCTTCAGACGTATCTCTCGGCAGCTTTCAGGTAAAATAACACAGAGCTGCGCCGCACACGGCTTTCCGCCCCTTGCATATATATTGTTTGCAGCCGTATAGACCGGCTCAATCCCGCAGTCCGTTGAAACCACAAGCTGTCCTTTTTGAGCCTTAAACACCGAAGCATCATTTCCCACGCCGGGATATGAGGCAAGAATATCTCCTCGTCCCTTTTCAGTATATTTTAAAACAGAACGGTTAAGCACCGCATTTGACACTTTTCCAATCTTCATTTTTGCTCTCCATTGAAAATTTTGATGCTTTAGTATATATTAACTATAAGCAGCCTGCATTTCTTATCACCTAGTAAAAAGAAAGCAGCGCAGATACTATCATAGGCACAACCATTGCCACAACTAAAAATATAATAATAACAGCCGTGAGTATCTTTTTATTTTTTCTATTATTAAAATTTATCATGATAATCCTCATTTCTGAGCGACTTGTCGCGAAGAGGCGATGAGAAATCCGCGAAGGCGGTTTTTCATCTGCCATCAAAGCTATTTGCTTTCGCTCAGAAACAAATAGCTGTGTGAAAAATCAGCGCTTCAGCGTGATTTTTCGCACTTATCCTCATTTCTAATAATTTTGTTGTGCCATCTGGCACGAAAGGAGAAAAATGAAATTAATACTGCCTTATTTTATAATATTACTCTTTCTGTTGCAATTCTATCTTAAAAAAAATTCAAAAAAGACAGGCTCAGACAACGAAAATTTTTTAAAGCGTGAAAGCCGTGCCAATATGAGCAGAAAAAAGGACATCTCAAAGCTTAACTATATCACAATTCCCGACACCCTTCCTTTTGTGGAAACTGATGTCGAAACAATTAAAAAAGCACAGCACGACATCTCTGACTTAAAAGAAAAAAAAATACTCAACCTGACCGGAATGAGCAACACCGATTTAAAAATAGAATACGGAGTCGCAAACCTCTCGGCTCTGAGCGAATACGATGAAAATTTTTCAAAACTGTGCCGCGCGATTGTGCGTCTCTCGACTGCACTGAGAGAAAACGGCTTTGACGAACAGGCCCAAGCCTTCCTTGAATTCGGCATCAAATGCGGCTCTGACGTTTCAGCAAATTATTTTATGCTCGCCGAATATTATCTTGATAAAGGCGACACAAAAGGGCTTTCCCGCCTTAAAACAAGCGCTGAAGCCCTCAATTCAATGTCGAAAAATATAATTTTAAAAAAGCTTAAGACACTGACTCCATAATACGCGGAAATTAAATAAAGAATTTGCTTGCAGACACAGCTTATATTATTTTCCGTACTGAAGAATTATTTTGTCAATCATTCTCGATGCCCTGCTCTTTGTTAGCAGCTCAACGTCAACACCAAGCGCAAGATTATGTTTTTGCACAAGAACTCCGAGATAACGCTTCTGAGCCGCTGTTATAGGGGAATCCTTTTTTGCGGAATAATTAAGCTGTATAAGCTCGTCAAATCCTGCATCGTCAGGCTTTATTCCATGAAGCTTTTCATAAAGCATCTTTGCGCTGACCGCATCATCATACGCCCTGTGCGAATTTCCCGCGTCTATATCAAAATATTCACAGAGATACTCAAGATTTTTGTGCGGTAAATCAGGCAGCAGTCTCCTCGCAAGCTTTAGTGTGTCAATCCCCTGCTTTTCAAACTTAAACCCGGAATTAACCGCAGCTTTCTTTAAAAAGCTGTAATCGAATATTATATTATGACCAAGTATAGGAGCCTCACCGATAAAATCAAGCACCTCACCGATAATGTCAGACATAACAGGCTGTCCCTCAAGCATTTCCATAGTAATCCCCGTAAGACGTGTTATGCGCTCATCAATGACAAGCCCCGGCGACACCAGAGTGGAAAAGCTCTCCTGAATACAGCCCTTATATACCTTTGCCATTCCTATTTCTATAATTTTGTCATCTGCGGGATTCAGCCCTGTCGTCTCAACATCAACCGCAACATACAAATCAATCATCACAGTAACCCATTCCGAAAACATTTCCAAGTATCGCCAGATAAACTATATCCATTTCGCTCCACTTGCTCATCTGTTTATTCCTGTTAAAAGACACTATCAAATCATCATCTCCGTGCTCCTTGACAATAATCTGAACAGCCTGATTAATTCCCATTTTTAAGAATGCGTCGACTGTCTCCTTAGCACGTCTCTCAAAAAAATGAATGTTGTCTATTACCTCTATTCCATCCTCCGTAAAATCGGCGATATATTCTTTATTATTGAGGTAACTGTTATCCTCACAAATATCCTCGTCTCCGATTATCACTCGTCTCTGCCAGTATCTTGAATGCCTCTGATAGACAAAAATACTGTCAAGACTGAAGGCAAGCATAACTTTCCTTGCAGCCTCCGAAAGGCTTGCGCCTCCGTTTGCCCTGTATGAATTAATAATCTCATTAATAACGCCGATTTTCTTATATTTATAGAACATATAAGTTTCCGCCTTAGCCATACCATCTCCTCTGAGGTAATCGCCATGAAGGTCAGGCAGAAATATGATATACCTGTTCTTGCCCTTCTCCTTTGCAAGGTAGAGCATCTTATCGGCAATATTGAACAGCTCCTCGTAAGAGCTGCCGTCAGTCGGATATGTGGACGAGCCGATAGAACATGTCACATGAGGTTTATCGGGCTGATTTTTATACATAAACGAGACATTATTGCGTATCGTCCTCAATACCTGCCTTATTTCCTCGTTGTTCTCAAGCCCCTCGACAACGATAAACATCTCATCACCGCCGATTCTTCCGGCAACTCCCTTGCCCTCAACAGAGGACTTGATAACGTCAGCAACATTCCTTATTACCTCGTCACCGAACATGTGACCAAATTCATCGTTTATTGTCTTGAAATTATCTATATCTATAATAGCTATCGTAACAGCTTTGTCAGGCTTTGATGCTATAAGCTTTTTTGTGTATTCTGTAATCGCGCGCTTATTTAAAATATCCGTGCCCGCATCAATCGCATCCAGATTAAAGCATATCCGATGCTCGTCGTTGACCGGATTTATCTTTGACATCGTTGCTATAACATGCTTTTTCCCGTTAAAGTCAACGATTGTCTTTCCCTTTACAAGGCACCATTCCATCCCCTGCGAGTTCTCAAATATTTTCATCTTAAATTCACGCTCAAACACCTCGCTGCCGCCTGAGAAATCATCACAGAGATTATCGAATATATTCCTTGTAACGTCGTCTACATTACCGTTTGCAAGCATGGTGCTTCTCCAGTCAGCAAGCGTACCGTTATAAAAATTGACCTGCTGACTGCTCCCCATCATAAAAATGCGAAGTCTGTCAGTAAATACATCATACGAGAACATTAAATATTCCATAAGACTGAAATATTCCATGTATGAACTTATACCGTTAGACATATCCGACATCTTAAGCATGGAATCAATGTCATTAAGAGAAAGCTTTATAGTTCTTTTATGCTCAGTACTGTCAGGAACATTCTCCATAACAGCGAGTATCCACCTGTATCGTCCTGTTTTATCGGCAATCCTTATGGCGGCAACACTGTTATGCTCGTTTTTCACCGTCTTTACAGCATTCTCCATTATGCTCATATCCGCAGGATGTATAATACGCGCCAGCGCAAAGCCATTATTATTGCTTTCTTCCCCCATAAAAAAAAAATTTTTTATTTCATCGTCAGCTTCAAGCATATTGAGCTGCTCATCAATTACCGCATTCCCCTTAAAATAAACTCTCTCATTCATCACAATTCCCCTAAATGCCATCAATACTGCTTTTTATAAAATTACTATTTATAACAGCTACACTATTTTTTATTGTAATACATATAAATCCCACAAACAAGTACTACTTTTATGAAATAATATTGCCCTTTTTAAACATTTGCATTAAAAAATTTAAAATATTTAATTCGCTGAAAAACGGCATACAAAATATATATCCTCACGAATATTTTTGTATGCCGTCTTATTCAATGTCATGTCAATTTATTTTAAAAAACTTGATTAATATTAATATAGTATAAACACAGTATTACTGCACATTAACGATAAAAAAACAATGCCTAGAGCCGGAATCGAACCAGCGACACGAGGATTTTCAGTCCTCTGCTCTACCGACTGAGCTATCTAGGCAAAACTCTGTTATATTTTACCATTACAAAGCAATACCGTCAAGTACTACAAAATATATAATTTTCTTCGTCAGAGACAACCGTATAAGCCTAAATCCCTATACCGTTCTTCTCACAATATGCCTGATACAAATCCGGTCTGTACTTTTTAGTCCTCTCTATCGACTTTTCAAGACGCCACTTCTCCACATTCGCGTGATGGCCCGACAACAGAACCTCAGGCACGCGTTTGCCCTCAAACACCTCCGGTCTTGTATACTGCGGATATTCCAGAAGTCCGTTTTCAAAGCTCTCTGTCTCGGCAGACTCCGAATTGTGAAGCACTCCGGGAACAAGTCTCGATACGGCGTCAATCACAACCATTGCCGGAAGCTCTCCTCCTGTAAGCACGTAATCCCCTATAGAAACATAATCAGTAACAATTCTCTCCAGAGCACGCTCATCAATTCCCTCATAATGCCCGCAGAGAATAACCAGCTGTTCTTCTTTCGCGAAATCCTGAGCCATTTTCTGATTAAATGTATAGCCCTGGGGCGTCATATATACAACCCTTGGCTTTTCCCCAAGACTTTCCGCCAGAGCATCGTACGCGGCACAGACAGGAGCCGCCTGCATTACCAGACCGGCTCCTCCTCCGTACGGATAATCATCAACCTTCATATGCTTATTACCCGCATAATCTCTTATATTTACCGCGCTGACAGAGACAACACCGTTCTTTATGGCTCTCCCTGTTATACTTGTATTCACACCCTGTATAATCATATCGGGAAACAATGTCAATACATGAAAGTTCATTCTAAACTCCGTTCTGAATGTATTTTTTAATTTCCAAGCGCCTTAGCGATACCGTTTAACAGGAACGGATAATATTCATTATACAGATTGCTTCCGTTTCCGGTGCACTCTGACTTCAAATATCCGCTTCCGTCCTTATACGCGCTTGCGGCGTCAATATATGTCGCATTCATAGTCTGAGCGTTCTCACTGAGACCGCTGTTTATCTCGTCAATAAGACTCTGTCTCACATTTGACTTGCCCTCAAAATCTGAAGTTACAGGAAGTACTGAGATAACATAAACTTTAGTCTCAGAATTTTTACCGTGAATTGCCGACACAATGCTGCCTATATTTGAAACTATTGTTTCAGCGCTCATTGTTCCGTAATTAGCATCATTTAAGCCAAGCATAATAATCACATTTTTAGGATTTGACGCCATAACCGTATCTACATAATCCCCGGCATTGCGCGCGGTCATATTTCCGTCGGAAACCACCTGCGCATCTGAGAGATACCCGTAATACGAGATACCGTCAGCAATAGAATCTCCAAGAAAAACACTGTCGGAAAACGCGCTCTCTGACGTGAAATCCTGCGTCTCGGCAGAGCCCTCAATCATGTAAGAGTTACCCGAAGACTCGGTCTGTGTGGTTTCAGGCTGCGTCTCCTGTGCCTGCGTTGTTGTCTGCTCCGCAGTACTCTGCGTCTCTGGCGGAGCCGTAGTCTCAAGAACAGCCATTGACGACGGCTGAGTGACATCATCCGGGTTATTCTTTCCATTTGAACACCCCTTAAAAATCAACGCCAATATAATCAAAAGCACAATAACAGCTCCGCCGCCTATACAGTAGCTGCGGTATTTATTCCACATACGCATTTTACGGTTGAGCTTTATTTCAGCTTTAGGTTCATCACCTGTATTTCTTTTACTCATTTCTTATGTCCGCTCCTTTCAGTATTCATATGTTACTGTTCTGTCCAAAGTTGTCACATATTTTTTAATTTGCGAAGCACAACGGCAGATTTCTTTCTCAGCCCTATATCAAGCCACCCCTCAGCTATTGTGTAGCCGAGACGCTGCATACTGTAACCGTTCTCATAGGTAACAAAAATCTGCTCAATGTCCGTGTTGCGCGTAAGACCAATCTCCCACGCAGGAACACGCACTCTTCTCTCATCATTAGAATTGTTTACAATTACAATCACCGCATCCTCGCGGTTAAAACGTCCGTATCCGATAAGATTATACTCCGAGACAAGCTGTTTATATGAGCCGTCTCTGAGCACACGACATTCCTTATGCATTCTTATAATATCCCTGTGAAAATCCAAGAGCAGCTTATCCTCACTGCCCCACGGATAAGTTCTTCTGTTGTCCGGGTCTGTCCAGCCGCACACACCGGCTTCATCACCATAGTATATAGTCGGCGCTCCCGGCCATGTCATCTGAATAACAACAGCTTCCATAAACACCGCTTTATCAATATTCTGTCCCGCAGCCTCAGGGCCCACTGAGCCGGTACGCCCAACTCTGCGATTTGTCCTCGTAAGAAATCTTGAATGGTCATGATTAGACAGCTCATTCATCGAAATCTCCACCGCCTGGCTTCCCATTCTCGACATATTGTGATGCATGGCTCCGAAAAAGTTTGACGCATTCCCGAGCATATCCTCACGGTATTGGTCACTGTGCTTTTCCATACCAGTGAGAAACCATGTCACAGGCTCCATAAACGCATCATAGTTCATAACGGTATCCCACTCGCCGCCTGAAAGCCAGTCATGGGAATCCCCGTAATGCTCCGCCAGAATAAGAGCATCAGGATTAGCCTCCTTGACAGCATTTCTGAACTTTTTCCAGAATTGGTGATTATATTCGGGACTATAACCTAAATCCGCCGCCACGTCAAGTCTCCAGCCGTCAACATTATAAGGCTCTGAGACCCATTTTCTGCCTATATTAAGAATATACTCCTCAAGCTTCTTAGAGCCCTCATAATTCAGCTTTGGAAGCGTATCGTGCCCCCACCAGCCGTCATACGAGCCGTTATCCGGCCACTGGTCGCTGTAAAATTTAAAAAAGCTGTGATAGGGACTTTCATATCTCTCATAAGCCCCCACCTCATACTGGTCTCTGCTTCGGCTGTAAATATGCTCTCTGTCCAGCCATTTATTGAAGGAGCCGCAATGATTGAAGACTCCGTCTATAATAACT
>CASFUI010000234.1 GCA_949297565.1 uncultured Eubacteriales bacterium | reverse complement strand
CATAGCAGTAATTGTCAACCCAGCTACAATTTTTCTCCCCATTTTATTGGTTTTAAACATTTTCACGACCTCCTGTTTTATATTGTGCACAATATTTTCTTTTGTTTTGACGTCATTTTATTTATATTTACTATATAAGACTGCCCTATCCGTATAAAATTATCGCTTAGATGCTCCAATTCCTCATTCAGCCTTCCTATAAATGTTCTTTCACTCTCATTTTCCAGATAAATTGTTAAATATTTTTTATTACTCTCAAAATATAAAATACTATCCATCGGAACCTTATATGTATGCTGACGAAACTTATATGTAAAAAAGTATCTTTTTAAATAACTGTTTTTTAACAGCAATTTAAATATCGTTTCACTTATATTTTCATATGCCAAATTATTCTTATCTAAATAAGTATATGGATTAGCTCTGAATACTTCCAATGAAAGATTTTTCTTATCAGATACAAACACTATATGCATATCATAATACCGGTATATATTCCTGATATGCTCGCAAACCTCAATTCCGTTTTCGTCCGGCAAATCTACATCCAAAAATAATATGTCTAAATTAATATTTTTTAAATCATTCAGACATGCCTGTCCGGTATTCCATACAAATATATCAGCATGCTCTTTGGTGTCTTTTAAAAAATCCATTATATATTTTTCTAACTTTGAACAGAATAAACTGTCACCGTCACAGATTCCAATACTATATTTCACCAAATCCCCCCTATTTTGCTCCAGTGTATATAATATATTTATATCATATATTACTTTATCCAAAAAGGCAATTATAATTTAAATTAACAATAAAAAACACCACACATCTTAATACTAAGCTAAATTTTTAAAAGAGCGAAAAACAACTCAAAACAGTTATTTTTCGCTCTTAAATATAAATTCTGTTTACAAATTTACTCACGTTTTGCACGTTTTTTATTTATTCAGCACACAATCTTTAGTGTGCGTGAATTATTTTCTTAGGACATTTTTCGGCACACTTGCCACAGCCTGTACACTTGTCATAATCAATATGTGCAATATTATTTTCAACCTTAATGGCATCAAATTCACACTGCTTTGTACACAACATACAGCCGACACAGCCGACCTGGCATGCAGCCATTACATCCTTCCCCTTATCCTTTGATGAACATTTTACAACTTCCTTTGCATCATAAGGAATAAGCTCTATTAAATTTCTAGGACATACTGCCACACACTTACCGCATGCTTTACATTTTTCCTTGTCCACTACGGCAACTCCGTTAATCACATGAATTGCGTCAAAAGGACATGCTTTTACACAAGAGCCGTATCCCATGCAGCCGTATGTACATGACTTAGAGCCTCCGTTTGGAACAAACGGCATTACTGTACATTCTTCTACTCCTGTGTAACGATATGTCTCATTCGTCTTATCACATTCACCGGCACACTTAACGAAAGCCGTCATTCTTCGGGTATTGCCTACCTCGGCACCCATTATATCGGCAATCTTTTTCGCAACAGGCTCACCGCCGACAGGACATGCTCCGACCTCAGCCTCGCCTGCCGCAATAGCCTTTGCCAGCGCATCACAGCCTGCATATCCGCAGCCGCCGCAGTTATTTCCCGGAAGCTCCGCTCTGACATCAATCTCTTTTTGGTCTACCTCAACAGCAAACTTCTTTCCCATAAAGCCGAGGAAAAGTCCAAGAATCAATCCCACAATGCTGACAACAGCCGCTGCAATAATAATACCTGTCATTTACTTTTCCTCCCTTACAAAATACCTGAAAAGCCAAAGAATGCAATAGACATAAGTCCAGCTGTAAGCAGAACAATCGGCATTCCCTGAAAGCTTTCCGGAACATCATTAAATTCATTTCTCTCGCGGATACCAGCCATGATAATAATGGCGATAGTAAATCCTGCGGCAGTACCGAAACCGCTGATAACAGACTCTATAAGGTTATAT
>CASFUI010000233.1 GCA_949297565.1 uncultured Eubacteriales bacterium | reverse complement strand
TTGATGTATCGGTTGAGACCGTCACTGAAAGCGCAAGGGAGCTCCTTGCCGAGACGCAGAAAATAACTATGGCAATACAGGAAATCGAACACGGAGTTATACAGCAGGCGGAGGATTCTGAGGACTGTCTGAGACAAATGGATAATCTTTCAGAAAAGATTAATATTGTGTCTGAAAATTCTGATAAAATTGCCCGGATTGCGGAGGAGACTTCTCAGATAGTTGAGAGCGGTATGACCTCAATTCATGAGCTGAAAAATAATGCAGACGATACTGTCAATATAACGCATCAGGTTATCAGCGAGATTAATAAACTGAAGGCTTCATCACAATCTATAGGAAACATTATCGGGGCTATTAATGAGATTGCGGAGCAGACTAATCTTTTGTCGCTCAATGCTTCTATTGAAGCGGCGAGAGCAGGAGAAGCCGGAAGGGGCTTTGCGGTTGTAGCGGATGAAATCCGCAAGCTTGCGGACCAGTCTGTCAATTCTGTCAACGAGATTCGCAAGATTGTAGAGGATATTAATAAAAAGACAAATGATACTGTTGATATAGCGAAGAGAGCTGAGGATGTCGTGGAGATACAGGGTAAATCTCTTGAAAATGCGGAGCAGGTATTTGATCATATCCAGTCGCAGTTCGGAGAGCTGATAAGCAATCTCGACGAGATTACCAGCGGAATTGGCACGATAGCTGATTCAAAGGCTCAGACGATAGATGCAATAGAGAGTATTTCCGCTGTTTCACAGCAGACAGCTGCCGCGTCTGAGGAAGTTACCGAGACTGCAAACCGTCAGCTGGAGCAGGTTGAGGGGCTTAACAGCGCGGCGCAGGATTTGAGCAATAACTCTGAGGCTCTTGCTAAGGCTATTGACTTATTTAAAATATAATTATATTATTAGAACAAAAAGCAAATAATTTAGCGGAGGTTGCAAAATGTATTCATTTGATGAAGTTTTAAATTACGACCCTGAAGTTGCAAAGGCAATGGAGGACGAGTTGGGAAGACAGAGGAGCCATATTGAGCTTATTGCCTCAGAAAATCTTGTCAGCAAGGCTGTTATGGCGGCTATGGGAAGCCCGCTGACAAACAAGTACGCAGAAGGATATCCTGGAAAGCGTTATTACGGAGGCTGTGAGTATGTAGACGTTGTGGAAAATCTTGCTATTGAGAGAGCAAAGAAACTGTTTGGCTGTGAATATGCCAATGTTCAGCCTCACTCAGGAGCTCAGGCGAATCTGGCAGCGTTTTTTGCAATGGTAGAGCCGGGCGATACGGTTATGGGTATGAGCCTTGACTGCGGCGGACATCTTTCTCACGGCTCACCTGTTAATATTTCAGGCAAATATTTTAATATTGTTCCTTACGGTGTAACCTCAGAGGGCTTTATTGATTATGATGATGTTTTAAGAATAGCAAAAGAGTGCAGACCTAAGATGATTATTGCAGGCGCGAGCGCTTATGCGAGAACTATTGATTTTAAGAAATTCAGAGAAATCTGTGATGAGGTAGGGGCATATCTCATGGTAGATATGGCACATATTGCAGGTCTTGTTGCCGGAGGCGCTCATCCAAGTCCTATTCCTTATGCTGATGTTGTCACTACAACAACTCATAAGACACTGCGCGGACCTAGAGGCGGTATGATTTTGAGCTCTGCCGAGAACGCTGATAAATTCAAGTTTAACAAGGCTGTATTCCCTGGCATTCAGGGCGGTCCTCTCATGCATGTTATAGCTGCAAAGGCAGTATGCTTAAAGGAAGCGCTGGAGCCAAGCTTCAAGACATATGCAGAAAATGTTGTCAAGAATGCGGATGCTCTCTGCAAAGGACTTATCAACAGAGGCTTTGATATTGTATCAGGCGGTACAGACAATCACCTTATGCTTGTAAACTTAATCAGCAAGGGTGTAACGGGCAAGGAGGTTGAGAAGCTTCTTGACGCCGCAAATATCACCTGCAACAAGAATACAATTCCTAACGACCCTGCATCTCCGTTTGTGACAAGCGGTATTCGTCTCGGAACGGCTGCTGTCACTACAAGAGGCTTCAACACTGATGATATGGATGTTGTCGCTGAAGCCATCTCACTTCTCGTAGATGATGTTGAGAAAAATCAGGCAAAGGCTGTGGAGCTTGTAAAAGGTCTGACAGACAAGTATCCTCTCTATTAAGAAGTATGTAATAAGTTATAATTAATTATTAAATACATAGAGCCCCGCTGTGAAAGCGGGGCTCATATTTGTTTTTGCCGAATATTTTTATTTGTTTTTGTTTTTTTCTATTTCCGCATGTTTCATTGCGCGTACCTTTAAAGACAGACCAAAGAGATTGATAAATCCTTCTGCGTCATGATGGTCATAGAGGTCGCCTGTTGTGAAGGAAGCGATTGACTCATTGTAGAGTGAATACGGAGAAGTTGTTCCAGCCTTGATAATATTGCCCTTGTAGAGCTTGAATTTTACCTCGCCTGTCACGTACTCCTGGGTCTTTTCGATAAATGCCTGAACTGCCTCGCGAAGAGGTGTAAACCATTTTCCCTCATATACAATCTGTGCGAACTTGTTGCCCATATCAAGCTTCATTGCTGTTGTATCTCTGTCGAGAATCAACTCCTCAAGCTGCTGATGTGCCTCGTAGAGGATAGTTCCGCCCGGAGTTTCATAAACGCCGCGGGATTTCATGCCTACTACACGGTTTTCTACAATATCTATAATGCCTATTCCGTGCTTTGCGCCGAGTCTGTTGAGCTCGCGGATAATGTCGGAAACCTTCATTTCCTTGCCGTTTACAGACTTTGGAACACCCTTTTCAAAGGTCATTGTGACATACTCGCCCTCGTCAGGAGCGTCCTCAGGGCGGTTTCCGAGAACAAGCAGATGCTTGTAATTCGGCTCATTGGCAGGATCCTCAAGCTCAAGTCCCTCGTGGCTGATATGCCATAAGTTGCGGTCGCGGCTGTAGCTTGTGTCGGCAGAGAACGGAAGATTAATGCCGTGCTGCTTGCAGTATTCAATCTCAGCCTCGCGGGAATCAAGAGTCCATTTTTCATTTCTCCATGCCGCAATAATTTTAATGTCAGGTGCGAGTGCCTTAATTGTAAGCTCGAAACGAATCTGGTCGTTGCCCTTTCCGGTAGCGCCGTGACAGATAGCAGTAGCGCCTTCCTTGCGGGCAATCTCAACAAGTCTCTTAGCGATGAGAGGTCTTGCCATAGATGTTCCGAGAAGATATTTGTTCTCATATACCGCGTGAGCCTGAACGCAAGGAACTATGTAATCGTCACAGAACTCGTCCGTCAGATCCTCAATATACAGCTTAGAAGCTCCGCATGAAATTGCGCGCTCCTCAAGTCCGTCGAGCTCTTCGCCCTGTCCGCAGTCTGCGCATACGCATATAACCTCGTAATCAAAGTTCTCCTTTAACCACGGTATAATGGCAGTTGTGTCCAGACCACCGGAATATGCCAGAATAACCTTTTCTTTCATAAATATATTTCCTCCTGTATGTTTGGTAAATCTTATGCAGTTAATCATAATCCAATCATTTAAAAAATGCAATAGCAAATTTGTATTTATGCAATAATATGCATATAAAACGCATAATTTTGCATAAATATAAAAAATATGCAAATAAGTCTTTACATGGAAAAAAAAGTTGCTATAATGGAAAACATACATGAAAGCACGGGAGTGCGAATGGAGGAAGTTTATGGTTAAAGTTGGAATTATCGGTTCGACGGGCTACGCCGGAAATGAGCTTGTAAGACTTTTGCTCGGACATAAAGACGCAGAGATTGTGTGGTATGGCTCAAGAAGCTATATCGACCAGAAATATGCGGACGTATACAGAAATATGTTTCAGCTTGTAGATGACAAGTGTATGGACGATAACATGGAGGAGCTGGCAGAAAAGGCAGATGTAATATTTACAGCGACTCCGCAGGGGCTTTGCGCGTCCCTGGTAAATGACGATATTTTAAATAAGGTAAAGATTATAGACCTGAGCGCTGATTTCAGACTTAAGGATGTTAATATTTATGAGAAATGGTATAAGCTTGAACATAAGGCTCCACAGTACATAGACGAAGCGGTTTACGGGCTCTGTGAAATAAACAGGGACAAGATTACTCCAAAGACAAGAATAATCGCAAACCCGGGCTGCTATACGACAACATCAATTCTTACGCTTTATCCTATGGTAAAAGAGGGGATTATTGATGCCGATACAATAATTATTGATGCAAAGAGCGGCACTTCGGGAGCGGGAAGAGGCGCGAAGGTTGCCAACCTGTTCTGTGAGGTGAATGAGAGTATGAAGGCTTACGGCGTCGGAACTCACAGACATACGCCTGAGATTGAGGAACAGCTCGGCTATGCCTGCGGCAGAAATGATTTAAAGCTTATCTTTACACCGCATCTTGTTCCTATGAACAGAGGAATACTTGTCACAGCGTACGCAAATCTCAAAAAGGACGTAACCGATGAGGATGTTAAAGCCGTTTATGACAAGTATTATAATAATGAATATTTTGTCCGTGTGCTCGACAGCGGAGTATGCCCTGAGACCAGATGGGTTGAGGGAAGTAATTTTGTGGATATAGGATATAAGGTTGAGCCTAGAACAAACAGGCTTATCATGATGGGAGCGCTTGACAATCTTGTGAAGGGCGCGGCAGGACAGGCTGTACAGAATATGAACCTTATGTTTGGTCTGCCTGAAAACGAGGGACTTCAGCTTGCACCAATGTTTCCTTGATTTATGATTCGGAATGGAGGATAGTGAGAGAAATCACGTTGAAGCGGTGATTTCTCACACTGCTGTTTGTGCCGGAGCGTCACAAACAGCTCTTATCGCAGAAGAAAAATCGCCTTCGCGAATTTTTCTTCGCGTTCCACGCGTAATCGCTTCGGAATGGAGGATATTATGAACATTATAGATGGCGGCGTGACCGCGGCAAATGGTTTTAAGGCGGCAGGCATGAATGCCGGAATAAAAAATAATACTAAAAAAGATATGGCGATGATTTTTTCGGAGAGACCGTGCGTGACAG